>DPVY01000073.1 GCA_003527965.1 Fidelibacterota bacterium | reverse complement strand
AGGGGCGGAATATATTCAATCGGCTGTTTCTGAAATTCAAAATATATTAGGAGATGCTATTTATGGTATTGGAGACGAAACCCTTGAATCGGTTATCGCCTCAAATTTAATCAGACAAAAACTATCGATTGCAGTGGCGGAATCATGCACTGCAGGCTTAATAGGACACAGGCTGACAAATGTATCCGGCAGTTCTCAATATTTTCTCCAGGGCGCTATTTGTTATAGTAATCAATCTAAAATCCGGATGTTGGGCGTAAAAGAGGAAACGCTTAATAAATATGGTGCTGTCAGCGCCCAAACAGCTTTAGAGATGGCTATCGGTATCCGGAATTTAGCCCGGAGTGATATTGGATTAAGTACGACCGGTATCGCCGGTCCTTCAGGTGGAACGATTCAAAAACCTGTTGGGACTGTGTATATCGGTTTGTCGATTAATAAGGTTGATAATACGTTTCATTATCGGTATAATAGGGATAGATTGTCGAATAAAGGCTATTTTGCCCAAATGGCGTTGAATCAACTCCGGTTGGCTTTAAATCGAGATTATAAATCATGAAAAGGACCTTTTTAGCCGTTAATGTTTCCGATGAAACGCGACAATTAATTGTTTCATTGCATCAAGAGTTGCATTTCTCAAAGCAATATATCCGGTTTGTTTCTCCAAAAACAGTTCATGTTACCCTGAAATTTTTAGGTGATGTAAAAACGGAGATAATTCCCGATATTATTGCAAATATCGAAAGTTCCATTCGCAGTATTCAGAAATTTGATTATATTTGCAGCGGGACCGGCGTATTTCCCAATGTTAATAAGCCGCGAATTTTATGGCTTGGAATTACCAAAGGTTCGGATATTTTGGCTGGAATAAGTAAAACGCTCAATCAAGCATTAGTAAACATGCCTGTAAAAAAAGAAGATCGGGAATTTAGGTCCCATATTACTTTAGGTCGGATAAAAGAGACCCGAAAATCGTTGCCTGATATAGATCGGTTTACTAAATATTCTTTTGATCCCATCGTTAACCATGTCGATCAAATCATCTTGTATGAAAGTATATTAACATCCCAGGGTGCAATACACAAACCCTTACATAAATTTTTATTAAAATAAATAACGGGAGAATATTATTATGGCTACAAAAGATAGTAACAAAGAACGTGCTCTTGATTTGGCGGTTTCTCAGATAGACCGGCAATTTGGAAAAGGTTCAATAATGAGATTAGGCGATGAAAATGCCAGGGTAGCGATTGATGTTATTCCAACCGGCTGCTTATCACTTGATGCTGCAATAGGCGTAGGTGGCATACCAAGAGGAAGAATTACCGAAATATACGGTCCTGAATCTTCCGGCAAAACAACGTTGGCTTTGCATATCATCGCCGAAGCTCAAAAAACAGGCGGCTATGCGGCCTTTATCGATGCTGAGCATGCCTTAGATGCCATTTATGCCGGCAAGTTAGGCGTAAACACAAAGGATTTACTGATTTCACGACCGGATAATGGTGAACAGGCATTAGAGATAACCGAAACCCTGATTCGGAGTAATGCCATTGATGTGGTTGTGATTGACTCCGTCGCTGCACTGGTACCGCGCGCCGAGTTGGAAGGTGAAATGGGTGATTCCCACATGGGGCTGCAGGCGCGTCTGATGTCACAGGCTTTGCGCAAGTTGACCGGTGCCGTGAGCAAGTCAAACACTGCTATTGTTTTCATAAATCAGATTCGGGAAAAAATCGGTGTTATGTTTGGTAATCCGGAGACAACGACAGGCGGGCGCGCCTTAAAATTTTATACGTCCCTGCGTCTTGAAATTCGCCGAATCGGTTCGCTAAAAGAGGGTACCAGTAATATTGGCAACAGGACGAAAGTCAAAGTTGTTAAAAATAAATTAGCTCCACCATTTAGAGAAACCGAATTTGATATTATGTATGGTCATGGTATTTCCGCGGAAGGTGATTTGCTTGATATTTCCGTGGAAGCCGATCTTATTCAAAAGAGCGGCTCCTGGTATTCATATGGTGATGAGCGCATCGGTCAGGGAAGAGAGAACGCAAAACAGTTTTTAGAGCAGAATGGGGAGATATTTACAAAAATATCAAAACAGGTGAAAGAATATCTCGGATTAGTCAAAAAACCGGAACAAACTGATTAGATAAGGCTCTGTTGAACAATATGGAAAATAGTGCAGGTTCTGTATTTTCTGAAAATGCAGAAAGGATCGTTACCGATTCTGTTTTTCAAAAGAAAGATCCTGCGAGACGTTCAATTTTCTTAGACGGCAAATATGCTTTTAGTATGAGCCCGGAGACTTTTCGCTTATTTCCCATTGAAATTAATCAGAAATTAACTGCCAAACAGATTGAGATCATTCTTTCCCATGAAGAGTATGAAAAAGCTAAAACGCTGGTATTACGGTACTTATCTGTAAGAATGAGAAGCGAGCATGAGATCCTGTTGTATTTAAAGAAGAAGGAATTATCTGAAACCAGTATCCGGCGTACAATTGCTTATTGTAAAGAATTAGGCTATATCAATGACCGGGAATATGCGGCTACATTTACACGCGATATGCTTCAATTGAACCGCTATGGAATCCAAAAAATACGATTCCAATTGGTCAAACGGGGGGTTTCCAAGGACATAATTGATGATATTTTAGAAAATCAAATAACGGAAGCCGAACAGTATCAAATAGCGTTGGATTTAGCCCGCAAGAAAGTAAATCTGAGCAGAGATAAAAATCGCCTAAAAGAAAAAATATATTCATATTTGCGCCAGCGCGGTTTTAAATACTCAATTATTCAGCGTGTTCTTAAAGAAGTATTATAATTCCTGTAAATATTACTGATTTATTTGTATATTCCCGCCGATTGAAACAAGAGGGAAGGGGGTACTGTAATTAGGGCTTTTGATAAGATGAGAAAAAAAGGTATTTTTCGCTTGTTTCGGCTAATTATCTATTTTATTATCAGTGTTTTATTTTATAACGTTTCTCTTTATGCAAACCCGCTATCCGATAGCAGTATAGTTAGATACAAGTTTTTGGGAGGCAATAATTACCCTCCCTATGAATTTATTGATGAAAATGGTAATCCCACCGGATTCAATGTGGATTTATTGCGGGAAATTGCCAAATCCATGAATTTCAATGTTGATATTGAGCTCGGAATATGGGATGGAATAAGGCAAAGGTTTGAAAGAGGTGAAGCGGATGGCATGACCGGTATGTTTTACTCAATCGAACGTGATGAGTTCTTGGATTTTTCACTTCCCCATTCCATGGTTGTTTATGCTATGTTTGTACATGATAAATCACCGGTAAAAGAAAAGTCTGATCTGCAAGGGCGGAAGATTATTGTTCAATCCGGCGATATTATGCACGATTATTTATTGGATAACCAAATTGCATCTTCGATTATAACGGCGGAAAATCCGCTGGATGCACTGTTATTGTTATCAAATAAGATGTACGATTGTGCAATTATTGGGAAAACACAGGGATTATACCTGATTAAAAATCATGATATTCAGAATATTAAAACCTTGCCCGATCTTTTTAGTCCGACAGACTATTGTTTTGCAGTCTATAATAATCCGCAATTATTAAACAGGTTAAATGAAGGATTAACGCTTCTGCAGGCATCGGGTAAATATAAAGAAATTTATCGGAAGTGGTTTAAATCTGTCGATCAGGATGAAAATTTGTTAAAAGGTATCATTCGTTTTATCGTGTTAGTCAGTATCCTGCTTATCGCGATAGCGCTTATTGTATCATCCTGGATAATTTTTTTGAAACGATCCGTAGCAAATAAAACCCAAGAGTTAAAAAAAGAGATTTTACAGCGCGAAAATGCCGAGGAAACGCTTAGAAACAGTGCGAAAAATTTTCACTCGCTTGCCGATAATGCTTTTGATGGTATTCTAATCAATGATTCGAATGGCAATTATATTTATGCAAATAATAATGCTGCAGAAATTGCCGGTTATTCTGTTAATGAATTGTTACAATTAAATATTAAAGACCTGACGCCAAAAGAACAGATTGATTCCGTACTAAAACTTTCCCGGGACAGAATAGCAGGTAAATCGGTCCGAAGTTTTTTCGAAACTTATCTAATTTGTAAAACGGGCGACAGCATTCCCGTAGAAATTGCTGCTTCGAAGACATTTTGGCAGGGACAGCCGGCAGATCTTGTGTTTATCCGGGATATTTCACTGCGTAAACAGATGGAAAAAGCCCTGCTAACCAGCGAAGCGAATTTTCGGGGATCAATGATTATTTGTTGT
>DPVY01000350.1:685-5139 GCA_003527965.1 Fidelibacterota bacterium | reverse complement strand
ATTCTTTTTCCCAGGGGGTTGGAATCGGAGTTTCCGGGTCAACGAACTGTTTCCATTTCAAGGTGTTTTTAGCGGTATTGGGAGTGATGTTGGGTTCCCAGGGCTCTGTTTCAAGGGGATAAAATTCGTTATAGGCTACATCTGAAGTGTAATATTCATCAGCGAGCCCGCCAAAAGCATGACCGAACTCATGAACAAATACATAATCGGGCCACCATGAAGATTCTTCTTTATCTGAATGGCTATAGCAGGTTGAGTAGAGGTTATAAATCCCGCCGCCGCCGTATTTTGAACTATTAACGAGAAAATAGAGTTGATCGTAAGGCGCCCCGGCTGCGATATCCCGGATTCGTTTATTGTCAAAAGCCAGGATATAGCGATCAGAGTCGAAGGAATTGTACGTTAATTCAAAGGCAGATTTGACAAAAACACCCTTACGGGGATCATCAATTCCGGATTCTTCTGATGGCGCTTCAAGATACCAAACATTAAAACGGTCCTTATATTCATTAAACGGCGGCGCCGCAAACAGTACGTCGGTAAAATGTTTTACATCTTTTCTGAATTTTCGCATTTCCTTTTTTGTATAGCCCTCGGGCAGGATCAGGATATCGACCTTTTTATTGGGTGAGCCGTTTTTTAAACAGGCTTTAAGTTTATAATCAAATTGAGGTTTGTCGCGTTTTACAAATCGTGAAGCCGGATCGATAATCGTTTCAAATTTACTGACGAATTCATTTTTTTTATTACGGGAATAATGAATCAGTTTAATTGGTTTTTTAGGATAAGGAATCAGGACCGAGGCGGAAAAGGTTCGGTAAAATCCCCGGGCTGCTTCAGCGGTGGTCTGCCACTCCTGAAAAAGACTGCTGAACCCTTTGGAAAAAATAAGCCTATTCGACTCATTATCGTAAACTTCGACGAGGTGATTGCCGAAATTCAGAGTATCAATCAGATTATTCAGACTGCCTGCCCAGTGCGGTTCTTCAATTACCTTGTCGAGAGAAATCCGGCATTCATTCTTTATACCGGTAAAATAGTAATCGATGCGCATGGTTTTATTGATGAAATAATCATCGAAATCGGGACCGGTTTTCCCAAGAAGTGCATAGGAAATCAGGGTGAACACCAATAGAAATCGCTTCATGTAAACTCCTCAATTATTGGTTCAAATTTATAAAAAGGAAGATTGATTACCAAAAATGGTAATGTAAAAACCGAATATTTTAAGCAAAACCTTGTCTCAAGCGCTACATATATTTAAATTCGGCAAACACTGAAGAGTTATGATTTCATTTATAAATGTAAAATGTACTTTCCGAAAAAATGCCGGTGTCAAAAAACTGAACTTCTCCATTGATGACGGTGAGTTTGTATTTCTTACCGGTCCATCGGGAGCGGGTAAGTCGACTTTATTGCGCTTAATCTACATGGATTTGTTTCCTGAAAAGGGGAAGGTGCTGATCCGTGATTATGACAGTTCCAGCATTAAAGATCGGGATATTCCCCTTCTGCGCCGCAAAGTCGGAATGATATTTCAGGATTATCAGCTCTTAAAAGACCGTGACGTATATCAAAATGTTGCTCTGGCATTATATGCATCGCATTATAAAACCCGGGAAATCAAAAGCAGGGTCTATAGTGTCTTAAATCAGGTTGGTCTGGGGCATCGAGTGCATCACAAACCGACGGAGCTGTCTGGTGGTGAGCAACAGCGGGTGGCAATTGCCAGGGCGCTGGTTAAGGAGCCAATTGTTCTGTTGGCAGATGAACCGACCGGAAATCTTGACCCGAGAGTGAGTGTTGAATTGATTAATCTACTGAATAAAATTAATAAAAAAGGAACGGCTGTAATCGTAGCGACGCATAACTATAGCCTGATTCCACGGGTTCCGGGGGCGCGGCTGATCCAGATGAACGAAGGAGAGGTTACAAGTATCACATGACCATATTATGGTTTTTATTTAAAGAAGGATTCAAAGGCCTCATCCGGTCGAAATATTCGGGAGTTTTCTCTATATTTATTATTACGATCTCTATTATGATCGTGGGTTTGGGATATGTTGCCGCCCGGGACACTCTCTTTATGGTGGAGAATATAAAAGCCCAGTTTGATGTGGATATTTTTATTAAACAGACTGCCGCCAATGATGATATTGCTTCCTTTGAGAAGAAATTGGCTCAAATGGAAGAAATTGAGCATCTGGGTTATATTTCACCTGAAGATGCGGCAGTCAAATTCAAAAAGGAATTTGGCGAGGATATTTTCGATATTCTGGATTATAATCCATTGCCGCCTTCTTTTACAATAAGGCTTAAACCTATTTACCGTAACTTGATCAGCGTTGAAGCAATCGCAAATATTTTACAGAGCGATCCGATTGTTGATGAAGTGAAATACCGTAAGAATTTCCTGATTATATTAGAAAAATATCAGCGCATTATCTTATTTAGTGTTCTTGGAATATTTGTGGTGTTGACGGTAATTTCGATAGCATTGACCTCAAATTCTATTAAGATGACAATTTTTGCCCGGCGGGATATTATTTCCACGATGAAATTAATTGGAGCTACGGATCTATTTGTAAAAACGCCCTTTGTTATTGAAGGAACGCTGGAAGGGGGTATAGGCGCGCTGCTGGCATCTCTGATTATTTACAGCTTTTTTTATTTGCAAAATACCTACCTGCAATCTTTCTTTGACTACCGGGTTGTGGTTAGTTACCGTTTTTATATCGGACTAATTGTTTTGGGGACCTTCATGGGATTAGTTGGCAGTAGGCGGGCTGTTAAGAAATTTCTTGATTAATTTCAAACCATTAAATTCTCTTAATAAATATATGATTTCAGAAAGCCTTTTAGCTTGGATAAGTGAAAGGTAAAAATTAAACTTTACAGATATGATAAAGCAAGTTGAACCATTAGCAACACTCACAAACCGGGAACAGGCAATCCTCAGGGTAGCTGTAACCGGGTATATTCAGACGGCCTATCCGGTTAGTTCGGGCCAAATCCAAAAATCCTTTATATCTCACATAAGTACGGCAACAATCCGAAATACGCTGCACGAATTATGTGATAAAGGTTATCTGCTTCAGCCTTTTACCTCTTCCGGAAGGATCCCCTCCGATCGCGGCTATCGATTCTTCGTAAACACGTTGACTCCGAGAATTGTATTCCGGAATGAATTGACCGGTCTGATTAAGGATGAATTACAGGAAGCGACCTCTGATATTAATATCATTATGGATAAAACCAGCGCACTTCTGAGTAAAATGACTGAAGAGCTGAGTGTTTTTATTGCGCCTACGTTTCGCTCTGAAAGGCTGGTAAAGATTGAATTAATTCTCCTGGAACAAAAACGATTACTTGTAGTAATGGAAATTAGTTCCCGAATTGTTAAAACCGTTCTGCTGGAAATTGATATTTACATTAAGGAAAGTCGAATTGATCTGCTCAGATCAATTTTGAATGAAAGGTTAAGCGGAGTTACATTAAATGAAATCGCAGGATCGATTAATGAAAGGTTTTCCGATTTAAGTGATAATTTAATTATCAACCTGTTAGTTGAAAAAGCAGATACCATTTTTAATATTGACAACCCAATCAGTGCCAAATTGTCCGGTACTTCTCACTTGTTGCGTAAGCCTGATTTTGCAGACTTGAAAATATTAAGTCAAATTGTGTCGCAATTGGAAAATGGTACTATAATTGCACATATCGCCGAGCATCGCCGCGAGAGTTCCGGTGTTGTTATAACGATTGGATCGGAGAATTTAGAGGCGCAATTGAAAGATTTTAGTGTGATTACAAAAGATTACCGGATTGGAAATAGCAACGGGCTGATGGCGGTCATCGGTCCGAAACGAATGGACTATTCCAAATCCGTTTCGATCTTAAATTGTGTTGCCGATACTGTTACTGAAATTTATGATAATGAGAGGAGTCATGAGTAAATTGGAAAATAATAAAGCCGAGGTTGATTCAAAAAAAACCGCTGCCGATAAAGCTAAAACATCAAGAAAAACCGTGGAATTGAAAGAATTAAAAGAATTGAAAAAGAAACTGGCCGAATCAGAAAAACAGGTTCGGGAATTAAACGAAAAATATCTGCGCTTAGCCGCTGATTACGACAATTACCGAAAACGGACTCAAAGAGATTTGGGTAATATCATCGAATATGCTGGTGAAAAAGTACTGCGAAATATTCTGCCGATTTTGGATGATCTTCAAAGGGCGTTAAGCAATTATGAAAGCGAAGAAGATTCAGACCGGACTTTGCAGCAAGGATTAGAGATGATCTACAAAAAGTTCACGAAGACCTTGAAAGATATGAATGTTCAACCGATGAAATCACAAGGCCAGCCCTTCGATCCGGATCTGCATGACGCCGTAATGGCGAAAGAAGTTGAAGGCGTTGAGCCGGATATGGTTGTGGAAGAATTTGAAAAGGG
>DPVY01000350.1:0-386 GCA_003527965.1 Fidelibacterota bacterium | reverse complement strand
TTGTGGAAGAATTTGAAAAGGGCTATATGTTTAAAGATCATGTGTTACGGCATGCAAAAGTGGTGGTGAGTAAATAATTATGGCACGTGATTACTATGAAATTTTAGGAGTTCCCAGAAATGCAACGGACAACGACTTAAAAAAAGCCTACCGTAAGATTGCGATGAAATATCACCCCGATAAAAATCCGGGTGATAAAAAGGCGGAAGAAAAATTTAAGGAGGCCGCCGAGGCATATTCGGTTCTGACTGATTCTAAAAAGCGCCAAATGTACGATCAGTTTGGGCCCGATGGTTTAAAAAGCAGCGGCTTTGGTAATGCCGGCGGTTTTAGTGGCGGTTTTGGTTTTGATCCTTTTGACATTTTCCGTGAAGTATTTAGTGGCG
>DPVY01000131.1 GCA_003527965.1 Fidelibacterota bacterium | reverse complement strand
GGGGTGAATCGGTTATTGATTTTATGGTTTGCCATACCCCCCCGAATAAATTCGGGGGTTGTCTCAAGTATCCGTTCCCCATAGGCCCGATACATCGGGATGAACCTGTAATTATATAAGTTGAGATAGCGCCATCCCGACAAATCGGGATGGTGAATTAAATTTTCCCTGTTATCTTTAATTACTTTAATAGTTTTCATCATTCTATAGAAAGACTTTAATTGACGCCATAATAAAATAGATTGTTCATAAAAATCACTGTGAGGTAAAAATTTCATATTATGATGAAAATTGTCAAAAAAACTATACCTACTGATTTGTTATCTTTTTCATAGCTTTGTTTTCTACGAGAATTTTCTTTTCAGTGATATTCCGTGTCCTTCAGTGGTGAATTATTACAAATTTCCTTTGCCAAACTATTTTCAGAATCATACTCCAAAACCTTTGCTGCATACCGTCCGGCTTCGTTGTTTTTCCCAACCTCGGCATAAAGTTGCGCCATACGAAGAAGAGAGGGCACATCTTCAGGATGTTTCTCTAAAATTGCCGTAAAAGCCTTGACACCGTTTTCATAATCTTCTAGCGCCAATAATACCTCACCATAATTACGTTGAGCTTCTATAAATTTGTGATCCTTTTCTATAGCCGCAATAAACAGCATTTTTGAACTCTCAAAATCTCCTGTTTCAAACGAGATCATACCAGACAGATTATAAGCATCGGCGCAATTGGGATTTATTTTTATCAACCGGTTTAAGTGTCTTAAAGCGCTCTCATTATCCTTCTGCTGCCGGGCGCATAAGGCTAAGCCAAACAGGGCGTCCTCGGATTGAGGATTTTCTGATAATACTTCGCTAAAAAGTAAATTCGCCTGTTCAATATTTCCTTCCGTAAGCTGATTGGTAGCATTTTCCAAACGAGAGTCTTTTTCGACTTGCTTCTCCTCCCGATCTTCAGTTTGAAGGCTATTCATCTCAATATTTCCTTCCTTCGACATAAATTCAATCAATTCCACCACCTGACTGTTATTCGGCTCTAATTGTTTCGCTTTTTCAAGATATGGCGTCGCTTCAGTCATTTGCCCGACTTCTATATAAAGTTGCGCTACACGGATTAGCGTCAATACGTCATCGGGATGATTCTCAAGTATTACCATAAAAGTCTGAACTCCGGTGTCATAATCCTCCAATGCCAGCAACACTTCACCGAAATTCCGCTGAGCTTCAACAAATTTCGGGTCTTTTTCAATTGCCGTGGCGAATAATTTCTTGGCGTTTTCCAGATTACCAGTTTCAAATGAAATCATACCGGATAAATTGTAGGCGCCGGCGTGGTTGGGATTGAGCTGCAGTAGTTTTTTTAAATGCTTTAATGCAGTTTCATTATCATTTTTCTGCCGGGCACTCAGAGCAAGACCGAAAAGAGCATCCTGATTAATGGGGTTAGTTTTTAATATTTCCTCAAAATTTTTAATCCCTTTTTTAATATTCCCACATGACAAATACTCAGTGCCCTTTTCCAGGAGTTTGGAATGCACCGATTCAAGCGGATTCTTTAATTCCAACAGCTCTTCATAGTCTACTTCCTGCCATTTCTCTTTGAATCTGGCGCCTTTTTCGGTAAGGGACTTTTTGTAATTAATCTTATTTGATTTGAATGTCCGGCTTCCGTAATGGTGAATGAAAGTAGATTCGTCAACCATAATTGCGTGCCCCTTTTCCTGCACCTTTAGACAAAGATCATCATCTTCGTAATTTCCTGTCCCGTAGGATTCATCCAGTCCACTTACCTCTTCATAAAGGCTTTTTCTCATCAGTACGGCAAATCCTGCAATCCTTCGACGGGGAGTTAGCTTGTTTTTGTTTGCCTCTCTAACCTGTCCGGCAAATTCGAGGAACCCATTCTCATCGTTGTATGGAATTTTCGCAACCCGCTGTCGACCGCTGATATAATTAGTAAGTGGTCCAACCATGCCGATTTTTTCATCTCTCTCAAGAGAATTTACCATACTTTCCAGCCAACCATCTGAAACCAGCACGTCGTTGTTCAATATCATCACATATTCGCCTTTAGCCTGCCTGACACCCTGATTGTTGCCTACTGCAAATCCTTTATTGGTCTTGTTTGCTATTAGTTTGAAATTGGTGTGTTTTTGGATCAGATTCCGTAAGTACCTTTTTGTTCCGTCGGTAGATCCGTTATCAACAAAGATGATTTCATAAGGATATTGAGTCTGCTCTCGAATGGATTTTATACATTTTTTGGTGTATTCGAGGGCGTTGTAGGTAAGGAGGATGATGGAAACAAACTTATTTGTTGAAGCAGATATATCTGTTTGCTCCATAATTCGACGGGAAGGCATTTTATAAGGCAGTATTTTATTTGTTTTTGTTTTTTGTAAGGCACCATCTTTCATTATAATAAAATCAGGTATTATTTTTCCAAGCCATTTTGAATGTAATCGTTCAATGTTTCGGCTAACTTTGCTAAATCTTTCAGAACCTGATTTTGATTCGTGATGAATGACTATGCTTTGAGGCTGATAAACCAATTTTTTACCCATTTTTTGAATATTAAAACACAAATCAACATCTTCATAACCGTTCCAATAGCCTTCATCAAACCCGCCTGCTTTTTCATAAATATTTTTTCGTATTAATAAACAGGCTGCCGTCAAAATCTGATACTCTTTTGGAATATTTGCCTCTGCAAGAAATTTGCTTTGGCCATAATAGATATGCCTTGCAACAAGTGGATCAGGAAGCTTCTGATCATCAAAGACAATAACTCCTGCATGTTGTATTGTTCCGTCAGGAAAAAGCATTTTGCTACCAACAGTGGCAACGTCTGGATCGGCATTTAATACATTAAGAAGTGGTTCAAGCCATCCTTTTTGAACTTCCGTATTGTTGTTTAGTAATAATAAATATTCTCCTTTTGCAATTTCAGCTGCCTGGTTATTAGCCTTAGCAAAGCCGAAATTCTCTTCGTTATGAATTATCCTGATATTTGCTCTCTCTTTTTCCAACTCCCGTAGATATTGATCAGTGCCATCGGTAGAAGCATTATCTACGATAATTATCTCAAAATTCCGGTATTGTGTGTTTGCGTAAATAGCGTCTATACATTTTTTAGTATATTCGACTTTATTGAAAACCGGGATGATGATGGAAACAATATTCCTAATTTCTTTTTCTTCCTGTTTTCTATGAGGAATAAATAGGCTCTCTTTCTCTCGGTATTTTGCATTTTCTTGGGTTTTAATAATAAAATCTTCCAATTGTTTGATAGAACGATTCTCAACTGATTCCAAGTTGGGTTTGACCTTATGCATCGTTCTAATAGCATGATCTATGTTTTCTTCTCCATAAGCTATTCCATATTTGCGTGTTGGACTCATCTCAATCCATTCATTCAAGCAAATACCATCCATTGGTACAATAATACTGATGCAACCACACATTGCGGCTTGTAGAGAAAGAAATGTCGCAGTGTCATAACTATAAAAATACTTTCTTTTATTGAAAAGATTTACCAAAGCAGGTGATGGAGTAGTATTTACAATTTCTACTGAATCATTTAAATCATGGACAATTTTTCGATTCTTCCCTTTTCTTCTTACAAAACAACTTCCCGATCTTTCCATATTATAATTTCTAAACAGGTCACCATATATCTCAATTATTTGTAAAAATTTATCTTCTTCACGGCCTTCTGTAAAAGCTTTTGAATAATAATAGATCATATCATTTTTCCCAAAAACGCCATCACCGCCTATCACTCCAGGAACATTAAGTATCCAACGCACTACATGGTTTGCATGCAAAGGATTTCCAACTGCAATTTCAGGATAAATTACAATTGCATCAGGTAACATCTCCCTTTTTGCCAGGGGAGTATTATACTTTCCATTTGTATTAAATATTTCAAAGTTATTGTCCCATGGCCAAATAAAGGCATTTTGTCCATGTTCATTCAGCATATGACATAGCTTATGTAGAATGGTGACGCCCCCACTATCCGGTTGGAATGGCGGTGACCAAATAATATATTTTTTCATATTAAAACTCAATTTTACAATTTTATATTAATGCTAAGTAATATATGTTAGTCAACAGATTGGTTCCTTTTACAAACAAGTATGGGTCTACGATAAAATTCACTAAATATATTTAGATTCATTTTATTGATATAGGCGTTTAAAATATCTGTATGTTCTGTATGACAATCATTACCATTTACCAATATTTCAAAAATATCTTTCCTGATATTTTCATAATAATTATTCTCGCTTTTCTTAATAATTGCAATCATATCTATTTTCCAGCCAGCTTTTTGGAAAATTTTAGCAGTAAAAGCTAATTTGTCCAAATCGTTAGAAAGTTTTATAATCGGTTTTTGTTTATTTCCACCCCAATTATAACCCATTTGAAAAATTATCTTCCCGGTCTTTTCTCTCAATTTAGCCAGATAGGAAATTGCATAAGATTTAAAGTTATCCAAGTTCACAAAATCCTGATCGTAATCAACACCCGCATGATGGAGAACGTTAAAATTAATGATTAAATCATGGTATTTTAGATTATCAATGTTTTTCAGATCCAGCATTTTCGGTTCTACATATAAATTAGAAATAGAAAAATAATCCTTAATAATTTCAATATGTTCAACATGCTTTGGGTTGCACTCGTAGGCATAGATTTTTATACTCGGATATTTATGCGCCAGGGATAGAGAAAAGAATCCGGTATTTGCGCCAATATCTCCAATAATCATTTCTTTTGTAAAGTCAAATTGACTTAACAAATAGTTGTATCTGGCTGTATCGCCACGCCAGTTTTCGTCGATTGTTTCAGTATATCCCAGTTCTTCTCGAACAAAAGCCGGAATGTTTTGATACCTTGAATGTTTTGAATTATCATTATACAATGCTTTTAGTTTCTCAATTAATTTTGGATTATTCATATTAAACTATTTCTTAAAAATTGTTTGAGTTAGTTCTTTAAAAAAATAATTAATTGTGTCTGGTCTTAAATACACGTCTTTATTTAAAAACTGCAAGATATATAATAAAGGAAATGTTGGTTTTGGAAAATGCCACGCTAATTTTTGTGGTGATAGTAATGTATTTAGCAAGCCATTAAACCACAAATATACGGTATCTTCATCTATAATCGCTTTATTATTATTGTATTTGTTAGGATTAAGAAAATCATTGATAAATGTTTTAAATATTGGGATTCCGGCATCAACAAACAATTGTGAAGGACCCCACAATCTCGGATTAGCTTCAATTAAAATAAATTCTCCATTTCTATATCTGACTTCAATCATAATAATTCCGGTAAAATTTATTTCATGAAGAATATTAATGAACTGATATGTGATTTGTTGGTTGTGGATTTTGCTGTATCGCGCCAATACAATGGATTTCCCACCTGACTGCTGTATTAAGTTCTTCTGTGAAAACTTTATCACTTTATCGGATTTTGATAAGTAAAGTAGAATATAGTAGCTTTCACCATCAATATATTCCTCGAAATAGTATTCTTCATCATTTTGTTCAGATTTCATTTTTTTATATTCATCTACATTGTGAAGAATATAGGGATAAAGTGTTTTATTGCTACTACCAATATTTCTTTTAGGTTTAGCGACACAGGGAAATAATATTTTATCTATTGAAAATCTTTTAGGTACGGGAATTCCATTATCTTTACATAATTTTGAAAAGGAATCTTTATTTGAAACCATCTCATAAATACTTGATGAGACCAGCGGAATTGAACAGCCTAAAGATTCAAAGAAACTTTGATTGTCTAATAAAAATATGTTTAGAAATTCAGAACTGGGGCAGATAATGAAGGATAAGTTTTTATTTTTTCTTTGAATAGACTGAATACAATGTTCTAAATCTTCCGGATCCAGCTCTTGCTTTACACGAATTGCTCCGACATATTTTTTATATTTTGTATAAAAGACCGGGTCATTTTCCGAACAGGCAATTATAACAAAAGGCAGGTTCAATGCCTTAAGTTCCCTGCAAAAAGCTACTATTGCACGAAAATTGTAACCGCTAAAAATTAAAAAGGCTTTTTGCAATTTCAGATTTCCTTATTATTCAGAAGATTAGTAATTCTGTCTATATCCCGAAAAGTTAAATCCGGATATATCGGCAGACATAAAATCTGTTTCGCAACACTTTCTGCTACAGGCAGGTTATAACTAGACGCCGACGGTAATCCTCTATATGTCGGCGTTTGACTTATCAACGGATAAAAGTATCTGCGGGCATAGATATTATTTTGCTTTAAAAGTTCATAAACTTCATCGCGATCTTTTCCGTATCCGGCTTTATCAATTAGTATCGGGAAATAGGAGTAATTGTGTCGAGTGTTTGCGAAATCCTTTAGAAATTTTATTCCGGGTATATCTGCCAATCGTTGCCTATAGTATTCAGCAATTATTTTGCTTTTATGAATATTCTCGTCAACTGACTTTAATTGTAATAAACCAAGAGCGGCTTGAAACTCATTCATTTTTCCGTTGATTCCCGGACCTACAATTGTTACTTCATCGGCAAAGCCAAAATTTTTAAGAAAATCTATTCTGTGTTTCATCTTTTCGTTATTGGTAATAATTGCTCCGCCTTCAAACGTGTTAAATACTTTTGTGGCATGAAAGCTCAAAACCGACAAATCACCCGAATTCAATATTGAATCCCCGTTGACTTTTACACCAAAAGCATGGGCTGCGTCATAAATAACTTTTAAGCCGTAAGTATCTGCAATTTTCTGGATTTTATCCACATCGGCAGGATTGCCGTAAACATGGACAGGTAAAATAGCCGTAGTTTTCGGTGTAATCAGGGCTTCAATATTTTCAGGATTAATATTTAAAGTCTCAGGTGAAATATCACAAAATACGGGTGTAATACCGTTCCAATGCAACGCATGGGTTGTGGCAATAAAGGAAAAAGGTGTTGTAATTACTTCGCCCGTGATTCTTAATGCCTGCAGAGCAAGAATCAATCCCAAAGTTCCATTAGCAACCGGCGAACAGTATTTTACGCCAAGGTAATCACATAGTTTTTGTTCAAATTCCTGGTGATATTTGCCGTTGTTTGTCAGCTTTTTATTTTGCCAGATATCCTTTAGATATTTATTAAATTCAGTCAAAGGAGGCAAAGACGGGCTTGTAACAAATATTTTGTCGGAGGTATCAATCCCCTTTTTTCTCATAATAATATCTCTCGCCATTGCCATTTAGTTTTTTTCTCTAAAATGATACAATTGAATTATTTTTTTTATCCAATATTTCCACACCAACCCCACAAAATATCTTGATTCAACTAAATAGAGTCTGTCCATAAACTTGAAAAACTGATGAATCAGTTAAAGATTATTAACGGTTAAGTTCACCTGAATAAATTCAGGTGTTGTCTCAATATCTTGATAATATTGCGGTTGAGACAACACCATAATTTATTATGGTGATAAAATAATTCTTTGTATCAAATAACCACTTCAGTGGTTTATACTTTATAGACAGACATTAAATAGCCCTCTTGTGTCACCCAGCTATGCATTTCACTTTATTCCTTTCAAGAGATTTTCCAGCATTCCGGGTTTTAAATCCGGCAGATGCCGGACGGCGGCGCGGTTTTCTGCTTGAATGAGTTTATATACCTCCTCGCGGTGAACGGGAACTTCCAAAGGCGCTT
>DPVY01000299.1 GCA_003527965.1 Fidelibacterota bacterium | reverse complement strand
CAATAAATAGCTATTGAGCCGATTCCTGCCAGCGGATTGATTTCCATTAAATTCATGATTCCGCTGGCATCCAATCGCAAATCTGCACGTCCGCTATCGCGGCACCTGATACCGCGCCATGCCGCCAGAGCGATTTCAGCTGCCTGCCTTGCAATTTCGCCATCCACGCGCCGATAGCATACCAGATTCTCGTAGTGTTTCTTATTCTCGTAGGTATATGCGCCCTGTTCAGCGCTACTGTTTAGGATAACTTCCATCACTCCGACAGATATAACCTTTTCCGCTGTCCCGACAATCCCAACAGTGAATTCCTGTCCTGGTAAAAACGTTTCCACCAGGACCGGCTGGCGGAAATCTTTCAATAGCCGAAGGCAAACCGATTGCAACTCATTTTCATTTCGGATGATCGAATTGGCGGTGATCCCTTTGCCAGTACCCTCGGCAATGGGCTTGGCAAACAGGGGAAAGGGCAGATCAATATTGCTGATGTCTGATTCGGAGTAAACTTCTGCGAAGTCCGGTGTCGGAATTCCCAGATTCCTCAACACCCGTTTTGTCATACCTTTATGAAGAGTCAGAGACAGAACCAGGGGATCTGAAAAGGTATAGGGAATATTGTAAGCATCCAATAGCGCCGGAACCTGAGCTTCTCGCCCGATACCACGCAAACCTTCAGCAATGTTGAAAACCAAATCCCAGCAGTCTCCATTCACGAGACGTTTGGTAAGGTCATGGATGTTACCGATTTGGTCTGTTTGGTGACCTAATTTTTGTAGTGTATTATCAATAGCTTCAATTGTCACTATGCTGTCGAATTCATCTGTTTCACTTTCACTGTATCCCAGATCGAGGTAACTTTGTCGAAGATCGTATGTAATCCCGATGTTCATAGGATTATCCTTGAATTATTTTTTTACTATCATTAGTGGTTTTTCTGCCGATTTTACCGCCGGGATCAGGATACCGATAAATATTGCCCTCATAGTTTCGTAGCAGAATATCGTCACCGTCTCGACCTAAGACATATTCCGGTAACAGCGGAATTTTACCGCCTCCACCCGGAGAATCAATAACGAAACTCGGTACGGCATAGCCGGATGTATGGCCCCGCAGACCGTCGATAATTTCGAAACCTTTATCCACCGCTGTTCTGAAATGGGCAGAGCCACAGACCGGATCGCATTGGTAGAGATAATATGGTTTCACCCGGATTTTCATCAATCTTTGAAAAAGCCGTTTGGCAGTATCAACATTATCATTAATACCTTTAAGCAGAACGGTTTGACTGCCCAGAGGTATGCCCGCATCGGCTAACCGATTGCATGCCAAACTCGTTTCCGGGGTAATTTCATCAGGGTGAGTAAAATGAATGCTCATCCAGATGGGATGATATTGTTTCAATATATTTATGAGAGACCCAGTAATGCGCTGGGGTAATACCACCGGGACCTTAGTTCCAATACGGATGATCTCCACATGGGGTATTCGGCGTAAACGCCTGAGTAACCATTCTATTTTGGTATTGCTCAGAGTCAGAGGATCACCTCCGGACAATAAGACATCGCGAACCGCCGAATGATTTTCGATATAGACGATAGCCTTTTCCCAGCTGCTGATGTTGAACCGGTGCTCCGTCCGCAAGTTACCGACCAGCCGGGAACGCGTGCAATACCGGCAATAAACTGCGCAAAAGCCAGTGGTAAGGAATAACACCCTGTCGGGATAACGGTGCACCAAACCCGGAACCGGAGAATCCTCATCTTCTGCCAGAGGATCTATTGATTCCTCCGGAGATACAGGGTACTCATCATTGACCATTACAACTGACCGGCGCAAGGGTTGTTGCGAATTTTCCGGATCGATCAGACTGGCATAATAGGGAGTAATTGAAACAGGCATTGCTCCGCTGTATCGGAGAATCGCTCCCCGTTCGTCACTGGAAAGATGAATAATTCGTTCCAGCTGAGCCAGGTTTTTAATCCGATTACGTATCTGCCAGCGCCAGTCATTCCACTGTAAATCCGATGTGTCCGGATAGAAATGTTTGCGGAAACGCTGGCTTTGCGAGCTGATAGTAAATACTCCCGGGGCAACATCTCCAGGACGTGGTACACCAATTTTCCATTCTCCCGATAACAGAATATCACCGGCCTCGGAAATATTTAGATCGTAATAGAATGGTTTTAAGTGATTTTTTGTTTGGAGAGCTTTGGTTGCCTGACGGGAGACGGTTAATGGAGAGCCAGATTGAACAGCCGATACCGGCGCTGTACTAGGAGGCTCTTCTTCTTTCTCGCAAGAACTGATTTTTTTCCATAAACTGTCATCCCTTCTGTTTTTTAAGATCTTGAACAATTAATTTGTCGTCGAGAACATCTCAATAAAAAATCTGTCTGGTGATTTATATCGATATACAATATTTCCAAGGGAAAACTATCATTTCCGATTATAAATTAATTTTTACATAACCTCTAAATCAGACGGTTAGTTATGTTAAACTTGGATTAAATAATCTCAATCTGTTATTTACCTAAGAATGAAAATATCATACCCGAATTTTGGCAGGGTAAAAGTCGCTGTCTGATTTTTAATCGGTATTTCTTTGTCATTGATTAATGAAGCCAGCGTTTTTACTGCCATCCAATCCGGTATGGTCAGGTTAATAGTTTCGCTTTGGTCATTTTTATTCAGGGCAATGATTAAGCGCTGAAAAGCATTGCCCCGGGAATAAATCATCACGTTATCACCGGCGTATAAATTCAAATAATCGCCACGGCGAAGGGCGGAATATTTTTTCCGCAGTTGAATCAATTTTGAATTGCGTTTCAATTGCTCTTTTTCAGGCTCTGTCAGTTGATCGCCAAAGCGCATCATGCGGCGGTTATCCGGGTCGTTTGCGCCGGTCATTCCGAATTCATCGCCGTAATAGATTATCGGTACTCCCGGAACGGTCAACAGATAGCAGAATAAGACCTGTTCTTTCTGATAGGTCGACTGTTCATCGACTTCAATTCTCGGTTCACGAAAAGCCCGTTCGACGCCGTTTTCCGACATGGTCATATCACCTTCAAGGAGAGACATAATGCGGATCTGGTCATGGCTGTCGAGAGTGTTTCCCATCAGATGATTAGCGCCGTATATCTCCTGGGCTTTATCTATTGCGATTTTCAATTCCGATAGTTTGCCATTAGTTTCCGTAAAAATTCTGCGGGCGGTAAAAAACTGATCGAAGCTGAATTGAGACTCCAGCATAGCATTGTTAACATAAGATTTGATTAGTTCGTGACTGCCGAAAGATTCGCCAATTTGAAAAACATTCGGAGCTCGATTTGGATTAATTTCAGTTTTAGCTTTGCGGGTCAGGGCACGCCAGAATTCATACGGGACATGCTTAGTGGCGTCATGCCGGAACCCGTCGATTCCGGTCTCCTTTATCCACCAGATCGCATTATTGGTCATCGCCTCAATGGCTTCCGGGGAATTGATATAATCAAAAGAAGCCAGAAAGGTGTCGAACCAGGTTGTCAGACGGTATTCGTCCCAGCGGCGGATATTGTGAGTTCCGTCGGGTAATTCATAAGTTCCGAACCAATTCCGATTTTCCTTATAAAATGGATGCTCAATGTGAACGTGATTCGATACAAAATCAAGCAGTATCCTTAAGCCGTGCCGGTGAGCAGTTTCGACCAGCTGTTTGAATTCAGCCATGGTTCCGAAACGCGGCTCGGTTTCGGTTGGACTGACCGGCCAGTATCCATGATAACCGCTGTAATAACGATGTGGTTCCGGCCATTCCCGCCAGGCCTGATTCGTGGTTTTATTAACGGGAGAGATCCAAATAGTATTGATGCCAAGTTGGTTGAAATAGCCGCTTTTTATCTTTTTGATAATTCCGGCAAAATCGCCGCCCTGGAAATTGGCTTTCCAATCCAAGTCCGGGTGATCAATCGGCGCATCGTTGGCACTATTACCGTTATAGAATCGATCGATCATCAGCGAATAGATAATGGCATCATGCCATAAAAATCCATCCTCATCGGATAGTGGCGCTCCGTTGCGGGTCCAAACCGTGATAACATTGCCCGGGAGATTGTCACAGGCGGCCACGATTCGAAATGTTGTAATGGCAGGATCGCCGGAAATCGGTTGGAGATCTATGATGATTTCATCATTGTTTATCTCAATGAATTGCTCCGGGTAAAAAGCATTATCTTTAAGAACAGTTACTTTAACATTG
>DPVY01000147.1 GCA_003527965.1 Fidelibacterota bacterium | reverse complement strand
AATGCAATTTGCATGTTTGCTCTACTTTATTTTATCAGTTATTCCGTTAGAGTGCACCAGTATGTGAAATCCAGATTCGGAAAGATATCATCATCGGTTTGAATCCGTTGCAGGTACTCTTCGTCGCCATTTTCAAGCGATCCGTTTGTTAAATATGACTCTAGAATTTTAGCGATGTTTTTAATCCGCCCGTCATGCACCGCAATCCGCTCTTCCGCATAGTCCCGGGCGCTCCAGGTGCTGATTAAAAACTGCCAGTCACTGCTCTCCAGCAGAAGCAGCTGCCGCGCCATGATATTCAGGAGGCGGCGCAGAGTTTCGTCTTTGGTACCTTTGTATTTATCAGCCAGTTCCGTCATGTGGTCTTCCGCCGCGTAGATATGTTTCCAGGTCCACTCGGTCCATTTATTCAGCCAGATATAGTGAAAACCGCCCTGTCCCCAGGAACCTTCCGGCAGGGAGACTGACGCTTTCGGCGGGTTTTCTGCCAGGTGATTACCCAGCGAGATTTTCTGCAGTTCCGTGCTTGTATTCAGTTTTCGTAATACTTTCCCCAGCCAGCGCGGACCCTCATGCCACCAGTGCCCGAAGAGTTCCGTATCAAAAGGCGCGGTCATAATGCCGACCTTGCCGCTTTTTGCATAATATTCGCGAATATAGTCATGCACCAAACTCACGAAATGGGAAGCCTGGTTTTCCAGAGCCTCTTCCACATCCTCGGGGTAATATTCATGTTTGTCAGCCAGATCAGCCTTGGCGCTGGTCACCTTCCAGTAGCGATGTCCGCCGGGATAGTGCTTCTTATGAAAATCCAGATAGCGACCGTCGCCGGGATAACCGTATTCGCCGCTCCAGACCTGCAGCGCCGATTTCTCATGGCGACCGTACGCCACGGCGGCGCGGCTCGTTCCCGTTGATGAGACCAGGTAATTTTCATATATCGACCGCTCTTTGATCTCGTCTTTCGGTTTCCACTGGGTTTCAAATTGAGACCAGAGTTGCTTTAATGCGTCAAAACGATCAATGTAAACGCCCTTGCCTTCACCGCCCATGATCAGATGTTTGTCAACAATGAAATACTGAATGTCGTATTTAAACAGGAACTCTTCCACGCCCTTGCGGAAAAACTTTTTCGGGTATTCCGCAATCGGAGATGTCCATTCATAACTGGGACGATAGGCACATTCCGGCAGCCACATTCCTTTCGGGTCGCGCCCGAAGTGGCGGTGGTATGTCTCTTTACCCACGCGAACCTGGGCGTCAATCGCCTCATCGGTACCCAGCAACGGGAAATAGCCGTGAGTGGCGGCACAGGTGATAATCTCCAGGTGATCGCCGTCCTGCAACCGCTTAAAACCACCCAGGATATTCTCAGCATAGGTCTCAGTAAAATGCTTCTTGGTATTGGAATAATACCCGATCCAGTGAGCGGCGACTTTTTGCAGATGTGTATTTTTGAGTTTGGCAAACTCCGCCTCGTTCTCCTCCGCCGCTTCAATTTTCTGATCGAGATAACTCAGAAAGCCGTATTTGAATTTTTCAGAAGCCAGCTGCTCTGCCAGAATCGGCGTAATACCCAGTGTGACATCTGGGCTGACGCCTTCGGCAACCAGCGTATCGAATTCCCGCAACAACGGCAGATAAGTCTCCGCCGCGGCTTCATAGAGCCAGTCCATTCCGTGGGGCCATTCACCGTGATTGATCACGTAGGGTAAATGGCTGTGGAGTACAAAAGTAAAGTATCCCTTCATAATATCCCCGCCTTTATGAGTTAATTAGATCTCTATGTCACTGTTCTAAAATTAAAACATTTTACAATAAAAAGTAGCTCTGCTTTTTGCAAGCCACCGGGGGCTCTCATAAATTCGGGGTGATTTCAGATTTTCTACATTCATTTACCCGGCATCCGGCGCCTTTTTTGGCGTAGACCAGACAATATTCACAATAATCCCATAGGATAATCTCTTCCAATCCCGTATATTTACGGTTTGCTATTTTTAACCTGAATTATTCATAGCCACTAAGGCACTTCCGAAGGAACTCCTACGGAGCAAGACACAAAGTGATGTTTAATATAAAAATAAAGATAAAAAGGCAAGGTATAAATTTTGATTTGTTTCGTACCTGCCTGTCCCGACCTATCGGGACGCAGACAGGTATTTCAATATCTACATTTTATTAATTCTTAGAGCCTTAGTGTCTTTTCCCGAAGGGATTCTCCGAAGGAGTCCTCCGTGACCTTCGGAAGTGGCAAGATTTATGAATTAAACAGGTTAAAGAAAGTTAAAAAAATGAGAAAAGATAAATTTCGCAATATTGCAATCATTGCTCATGTAGATCATGGTAAAACAACCCTGGTAGACGGAATGCTGAAACAGAGCGGCATCTTTCGGGAAAACCAATTCGTGGAAACCCGGGTTATGGATAATATGGACCTGGAGCGCGAACGAGGCATTACCATCAACGCCAAGAATACGGCAATCCGGTATAAAAATCATAAGATCAACATCATCGACACTCCTGGTCATGCCGATTTCAGCGGTGAAGTGGAACGGGGGCTGAATATGGTAGACGGCGCCATCCTGTTGGTTGACGCCAGTGAAGGTCCGCTGCCCCAAACCCGTTTTGTGGTAAAAAAAGCCCTGGCGAAAAAACTACCGATGATTCTGGTGATTAATAAAATCGACCGTCGGGACGCCCGCATTGAAGAAGTTGTTAATGAGGTTTACGATCTTTTTATCGATCTGGATGCCGGTGACCATCAGATCGAATTTCCAATTTTGTACACCCAGGCTAAATTGGGTGTCGCTCATCGCGATCTTAATGACGGTTCTGAAAATCTCCAACCATTGTTCGAGACGATTATTGAATCCATTCCGGGACCGGAAGTCGATGACGATAAAACGCCTCAGTTCCTGGTCACAAACCTGGATTACGATCCCTATGTCGGTCAGATCGCCATCGGTTGTCTGGCTAATGGTACTTTAATTATGAATCAGAATTACTCTCTCTGCAGCGAAACCAGTACTACTAACAACGTCAAATTCTCGGCCTTATACACCTTTGAAGGATTAAAGAAGACACAGGTCGAAAAGGTAGAAGCCGGTGATATTATCGCTCTCGCCGGTGTGCCGGGTGTTCGTATCGGAGACACTATTACATCTATGGAAAATCCGAAACCTTTACCGCGCATTCATGTCGACGAACCGACACTTTCCATGATTTTCTACATCAATTCCAGCCCTTTCGCCGGAAACGAATCGACTTTTTTAACTTCCCGACACCTCAAAGAACGCCTGGAAAAGGAAACCTTGAAAAATGTCTCCATGCGTCTACTCCCGATTAAAAATCGCACCGATGCTTTTGAAGTCTGTGGTCGTGGCGAATTGCAAATGGCAGTATTAATTGAAACCATGCGCCGGGAAGGCTACGCCCTGATGGTCTCTAAGCCCCGTGTAATTACAAAACAAATCGACGGTAAACTTCATGAACCGGTTGAACGGGTTTTTATCGATGTGCCCGAAGAATATGTCGGCGTGATCACGGAAAATCTCTCCCGACGTAAAGGTCGGATGGCAAACCTGATCAACAACGGTCACGGACGGGTCAATCTGGACATCCTGATTCCGACCCGGGGATTGATCGGTTTCCGTAGCCAGTTCCTTACTGACACCAAGGGGACCGGCGTTATGAACACCCTGTTTGAAAATTATCAACCCTGGTTTGGTCCAATCCCTCAGCGGGCTTCCGGTGCCCTGGTGGCTGACCGCAACGGTCAAGTCACCGCCTATGCCAGTTATGCCATGGTAGATCGCGGCGAGCTTTTTATCACCCCTACGACAGAAGTCTACCGCGGAATGATCATCGGTGAACGTAATAAAGCCGGCGATCTCGATGTCAACATCACTCGTGAAAAGAAACTCACAAATATGCGCGCTTCCTCAGCCGATGCGACCATTACATTGCGTCCGCCCCGTTTGCTGACTCTGGACCAATCGATCGAATTTATCGCCGAAGATGAGCTGGTGGACGTAACCCCAAAGAACGTCCGGCTGCGTAAAATCGAACTTGATCCATTTAAACGCAAAAAAGTAGCCCGGGGGCAGAACACTTTTGCATTATCAAAATAGAATATTTTATCAGCCATTTAGGGTTAAAGCATTTAAATAGC
>DPVY01000354.1 GCA_003527965.1 Fidelibacterota bacterium | reverse complement strand
TTTAAATGCTTTAACCCTAAATAATCAATTATCAACACCAAATTCCAAGATCAATATCCGATCTTCGACCTTCGACATTTTCCTAAGCAGAGATTCGCACATGTTGTACATCCGACAACACAATTAAAAGGTCTTGCGACAACAGCTCCGTCTTTTGTCCAATCATAGACATTTTTGCCACAGTTCATGCATATTCCGCATTTAACGCATTTTTTTGGATCAATGGTGGGGAACCAATCAACGCTCTTTCTTGGATAGCCTGTTAACCATGCCATTTTAAGTTTCCCTTTTCAGATGATTTTGAATTTCTGCCTCAATTACATTAGCTGGCCAGACATCCGTCGGTCCCCCTAAAAGCAATACTGCGACTCCGATTGTTTCCGCGATTTCTTCTTTGGTCGCACCTAATTGCAAAGCCCGCCGGGTATGGATTTTTACACACGGCTCGCAAGCGGCGGCGATAGACAGCGCAATAGCCATTAATTCTTTCACCTTTGTCGAAAGCGCACCGTCCTGCATGGTGACTTTTGCTAGGTCGCTTAATGCCTGAAAGCAATCCGGATGATATTTTTTTAAAATAGATGGCATCATACATCTCCGGTTATTGTTTACACTGCTTCAGATTTAAATTGCATTCGCGGAATAAATGACAATATCGTTTACATACAGAGACCAGCATCAACATAACCGGGACTTCGATCAGAACCCCAACTACGGTTGCTAAAGCGGCTCCGGATGATAGTCCGAACAGCATTGTGGCTGTTGCGATGGCAACTTCAAAATGGTTTGAAGCGCCGATCATGGAAGCCGGCGCCGCATCGTGGTAAGATAGTTTCAATATTCTAGAGAACAGGAAGAATCCTAAACTGAATATAAAAACCGTTTGGATAAACAGGGGAACGGCAATCCAAAATATCGTTAAAGGATTCTGTACGATTATCTCTCCTTTAAATGAAAACAACAGGATTAACGTAGCAAGCAGCGCGATAATGCTGATTGGAGTCAGAAAATGTAAAAACCTGGTATTAAACCATTCAATGCCTTTTCTGTTTATGATCCACTTCCGCGAAAAATAGCCGGTGATTAACGGAAGAGCGACATAAATGCCAACCGACAGCAATATCGTTTGCCAGG
The DNA here is from genome assembly GCA_003527965.1 of Fidelibacterota bacterium. Lineage (GTDB taxonomy): Bacteria > Fidelibacterota > UBA2242 > UBA2242 > UBA2242 > DPVY01. The sequence continues at coordinate 6,953 of DPVY01000354.1, read as the reverse complement.
GAATCGGCATGGCATTTACGCCCAGCAGAAAGCCGCCCAGGGGAGCGTAAAGCACCAGCATAGTCAGCGAATTAATTGCCACCATTACCAGTGTTAAGCCGTCATTGCCTTTTGCGAGATAACTCCACATCAATACCATCGCCGTACAGGGCGCTATTCCGAGTAAGATTGCGCCGGAAACATAACTGCGCCAGAGTTCCACTTCCTGACCGCTTTTCAGGATTTCCGTGCCAGGCAAAAATTTCTTAAAAAATACTCCGAGAAAAAGATAGGCGATCAGGTACATCGTAAAAGGTTTGATTGCCCAGTTAATAATAAGTGTCATGGCAACCGGTTTGGGCGTTTTAGCTGCTTTTATTACTTTGGAAAAATCAATTTTCACCATAATCGGATACATCATAAAGAAAAGGCAAATTGCGATGGGAATGGAAACCTGGTAAATAGAAAATGAATCCAGTTTTATAGCAATACCCGGTGCGATTTTGCCCATAAGTATTCCACTGGCAATGCACAGCAATACCCATAGGGTCAGGTATTTCTCGAAAATGTTTAAACGTTTTTCCGCAGCCATATTTTATTACTCCTATTTAACGATTAAATAGATTCCCGCAAGTATGACCAGCACACCGCATATCTTTTTCAACCGGACTGCGCCTCTGGATTTGGCGCTCCAGTTCAGATAACGCTGAAGTATTTCGGTGAAAGTTCCCGCCAATACAATCACCGAGCAATGGCCGACGCCGTAAAATACCAGCAGCAGAATGCCAAGCAGCAATTGTGTACCAGCGGTGCTGAGCGTGATCGCCAGAATGGGCGCCATGTAAGCAAATGTGCAGGGCCCCAGGGCAATACCAAAAACCAGTCCCAGGATGAAAGCCGCCAGTAAACCGCGCTTTTTGACTTTTGACGGATCCGGAGCCTGAAAGAAATTCAGGGAAATCACATCCAGCAGATAGAGTCCAACCAGAAAGAAGATCACTGCAACAAAATAATTTCCGAAGCGTCCCACATCTCCCAGCATGCGACCCAGCAGACCAGTAATGACTCCAAGCAGGACAATCGTGGTCAAGATTCCGATAGAAAAGAGTAAAGAGAGTTTAAAAGCCCTTTTAGTAGTGACGTTGCCCTGTCCATTAATAAATCCGACGATTAGCGGAATGCTGGAAAGGTGGCAGGGGCTTAATAAAATACTCAATATGCCCCAGGCAAAAGCCGCCAAAAGTGCAATAATCGGTGTCGAGTTCAGTGCCTGATACAGTCCGGTAAAAATATTTTCAATCACTTTTCAACCTTTGATCTGTACATATTTGTTAGTTCTGTTAATCCTTCAACGAACTTGGCTGAATCCATTTCAAAAGAACATTCGTAAAACAGGAAATTATCTTGGGATTTTAATATTAAAACGGGCAGGAAGCGCTCGTTGGATAGTATTAATATTGAGTCAACAAGTTCCGGTTGAGTTGCATAATCGTAGTGACGATATGAAATTATACTTGTATCGATTACCGATGTAGATATTAAATTGATTATCGTTTTCTGAATTTCCTGATTTCTATTCTGGACACAGTGGCAGGCGTCACCATCAAAAAGCAAAATCAGGTAACCGATATACCGTTGATCATTTGATTTTGGCTGAGGTGAACTTACTATTCCATTAAACAGCAGAAAAATCGGCATAATGATTCTAAATAAATATTTCTGCCGGATCATTGAACACCATTCTGCCGGAGAATTTTCTCAATTTCGGCTAATGGAAAAAATCCCTCATGCCGGAAGAATTCATTGCCGGCGGAATCCAGAAAAACCTGAGTTGGAATTACCCGGATTTTGTACTGCTGAGCATAGGGTTTTCCCTCTTTTGTCCAGACATCGTAAAAAATAACCTCAACCTGCTCCGGATATTTTTCCTCGATTGTTTTCATGATCGGCTGCATCTGTTTACACGGAATACAGTTGACAGAACCAAGTTCTATAAATGTAACCTTGGTCTCTGATTGCCGGGCATTTTTTGTAACTGGTTCGGTGTCACCCTGATCGTTCCTTATTTCTTGCGACGGACATGATGCACAATCTCCATCGCAGTTATTAGCGCTTGCTTCAGCCTTTTTATCACAGGTCGGTAGCAACAGGGCTGTGATAATTATAAAAAAAAGGATTGATTTTTTTATCATGATACTCTCATTGTTTTGATTTGTTACCCACAACAGCAGGTGTTCTGGTTTTCAGCAAGTGAATATTTCGGTAATTCGGTGATGATCTTTTCACACAATTGTTCAATAATTGTCTGTTCCACCGGGGTTTTGCCTTTGACGATTTCCATTTCAGTCAGGGTATATGATTTTACCGGAATGCCGAGATGTTCAAATATTTTACGAGCACACGCAACCTGACAACCATCAATTGTGATGTTCAAATCGGCGTCTCTGGCTGAGACCATGAAACCGTCAATGTGTGCTCCTAAAGAAGCCAGGCAGCTCATTTTGCCGTTTCTTTTTTTCTGCATCAGACGCGCAACCCGGTCGGCAATCTCGCCGGTATTGGAACCGCCACTACAAGGATATACTAGCACTTTTCCATTTGAGCAACAATCAGTCATATCGCTTATCTCCTTAAAGTTATTAACCCATTATGCGTTGTTCGCATCTGTCATCCAGCGTGCCAGTGTTGTTTTTGTTGGTATTTTTCCGCTTGACATGACTTTTCCGTTAATGACCAGACCGGGAGTGAACATGATGCCGTAATCGGCGAATTTGTTGATATCGGTGACTTTTTCCAGATTCATATCCAGATTGTTTTCCACGGCAACATCATAACAAAGTTGTTCCAATTTTTTACAGTTTGGACACCCGGTTCCTAAAACAATTACTTTTAACATATTGTTCTCCTTATTTAACGTTTAATTGTGTATTGTAAAACTCAAAGAATTGACTTTTGATTTCATCCCTGACACGGCGAAAAACAATCAGAATATCTTTTTCACTTCCCACGGCTTCAGCCGGATCGTCAAAAGCAATGTGCAGACGATGTTTTACTTTGCCGAGGAAAACAGGACAGGTTTCTTTGGCATGGTCACAAACCGTGATCACATAGTCAAAATCCATTCCAAGATAATTTTCAACGTTACTCGTTGTGTAGCTGCTGATATCAATCCCTATTTCATTCATTACTTGAATAGCGAAGGGACTAACCGCTTTTTCCGGATTTGTTCCAGCGGAAAAGACTTTAAGATTGGAATCGAAGGATTTCAAAAACCCTTCCGCCATCTGGCTACGGCATGAATTACCGGTGCAAAGAAGAAGTATCTTCATTTTTCATTTTTTGACATGATAACATGATTTCCATGATATATTTTTTTGTTTATTTCCAGGAATGTTAATTCAATCATTTTATTTGAACATATATCCTATTGATCTTTTTATTCTGTTTTTCTGTATTTCCGATATTTGCGCTTGACATCGACTTTTTGTTCACCGAAGTTTATTAATAAGCCGATATCTAATCCGGTAGCCACAAGATAATTAACCAATTGGGCTTCGTGGATTTTATTTAATTTAAGAACTGATTTTAACTCAACGATTATCTTATCTTCAATCAGTATATCGGCAATAAAGTCACCAACATTAATACCTTCATAATGTACTTTTATTGGCTTTTGAAAATCTGCTTTTAGACCGTGTTTCTGAAGTTCTATCTGCATACATTTTTCGTAAACCGATTCTAAATATCCAAAGCCCATACTATTATAAACCCTGTAAACGCATCCGATAATTTCTTCTGTTAACTTATCATTTTGCATAATGCCTCCATTGGTTTGTATTAGGCAGAAAAACAGGATTGAATAAATATCATGTATATCCTGTGATCCTGTCTAAAATAATCCCCCGTATATCAATCCGGTTATTGTCGCCATTATTACGACCAGGCTGACATATACAACTGTTTTTTGTGTGCCGATAACGCTGCGGATAACCAGCATATTTGGCAAAGACAGTGCCGGTCCGGCAAGTAGTAATGCCAGAGCGGGTCCTTTTCCCATGCCGTTAGCGATGAGCCCCTGTAGAATCGGTACTTCGGTGAGCGTGGCAAAATACATGAAAGCGCCGGCAATAGAAGCAAAAAAGTTAGAAAAGAGTGAATTACCGCCAACCAGTCCTGAAATCCAGTTGTTGGGAATGATGCCCTGCCCGTTTTCCGGTCCGCCCAGTAGGAATCCGGCGATTAACACGCCAATCGCCAGAAGCGGCAGAATCTGCTTCGCAAAGCCCCAGCTGGATTCCATCCATTCCGATGCTTCTCCAGGCGTGTTTGAAATCAGAATACTCAACGAGATAATTGCAACTGTAAAAGTGATTATGGGACTGGCGGGGAATAAGATCGCCGATAAAATCACCGGAATTGTCGAAAGGATTACCCACCGCAGCCTTATTTTAATGATAAAAATAAGTGACAAGCCCAGACCAATTCCGAAAAATCCGGTGATCAGCCATTTATTACTATATAAAAATTGCCACACTCCGCTGCCTGCATTGGTTTTGCCCCAATTGGCAAATATGAGGATGAGAACGAGAATGAAGAAATGAATCGCCGTCTGCCATAAGGGTCTGCTTACTTCGGGTTCAGGCATGGTCAATTGGTTATTAGCCTTTTCGGTTTCCTCTTTGCGATAGATCAGATGCATTGTAAAACCAATTACAACGCTGAAAACAACAGCGCCGATGACCCGGGCAATCCCCAACTCAGTGCCCAGAATCCGGGCAGTCAGAATAATGGCTAATATGTTGATTGCCGGTCCGGAATAGAGAAAGGCAATTGCCGGTCCCAGCCCGGCGCCGCGTTTATAAATTCCGGAGAATAACGGTAGAATCGTGCAGGAACAGACAGCCAGAATTGTCCCAGATACGGAAGCAACGAGATAAGCCAGCCACTTTTTTGCGGTTGCGCCGAGATATTTGATGACAGCTGCCTGGCTGATAAAAACCGAGATAACCCCGGCTATGAAAAACGCGGGAACCAAACAGAGCAGAACGTGTTCTCGAGCGTACCACTTTACAAGATTTAGCGCTTCGTAAATTGCCTGAACGAATCGTGAATTATCAATTGGCAGATAAAACGCTGCCAGAAAAATTGCAATAATCCAGATTAATTTTTTGTATTCTTTTTTCCAGTTCATCCTGATATTCTTTCTATATTCCGCAAAGAGTTGATCGATCGATTGTCTGCAATTGTTCGGCATCTTTAATGATGGTTTCATTGCTTTCAAGCCATTCTGATATGACAGGGAGGAGGATGGCTGCTTTATTTTCCGGTTGTAATGTGTAGTTGACCCATTTGCCGTCCTTCTTATCGATAATGAATCCCGCATCCCGCAGAATTGAAAGATGCTTGGAAACTGTTGATGTCGCCAACTGCAACGCTTCGGTAATTTCACAGACGCAGAGTGGTTTTTTCTCAAGCATCTTCAGAATCCGCAAGCGGTTGGGGTCGGACAGGGCTTTAAATATTTTTGTAAATTCTCGCATAATATCTCCAAATTGGCTATTGTCATTTCGACAATTGGCGAAATATAAAACAACAAAAGTGAAAATGCAACTAATTAAGCTCAAAGAGTAAAAAACTACAGAATTTTGCCAGTTCTCTTTACTCCGTAGCTCTGTTATGGAGCGGTCCGGCTAATCAGTATAGGGAGCTACGGAGCAAGAGTACCGAAGCGCAAAGGGAAGAGGATTTATAAATAACAACCATTCCGATTTATCGGAACAACGGACGATGAAAACGGAACTCATTAATTATTTGCCAAAAGATTACCTGATGTTACAAAAGAACAGATAAAGTGTTAGAATTTATAAGCGAAATTCCTTAGTTTTCATATGCTGATTTATTATCTACAGCTTTTGCATAGAGACATTAAAATTGATACAAGATAATTTCAAATTGGATACTGAAACAGGAGACCGGTATGAACAATAGATCAGTAAATGAATCGGGCAAAGAAAAAATAAGCGTAGTTTTACATTTTTCCGATGATTTGTCTTACGGATTAAAAGGGTTTTCAAAAATGCTGGATTCGGTTCTGAATTTGTCCCGACCGATCCACGAGCTGATAGTTCTAAATCATGAGGGCAAATATCTTCCGGAATTTGATTTTTTGTCGGTGAATGTGAAAGTAATAAACGGAAAATTCGAAAATCTTGCCGAGTGGTTGGACGCTGCCTTGAAAACTGCTTCCGGCGATTATTTACTTTATTTGAATAATCTTACTGCCGAAATTTGGTTGAAACATTCATACGTTGATGCCGCCTTGATTTGCGGTGTGAAATATCCGAGAATGGGAATGTTATATGCAGATTACGATTTAATTGAAAATGGCGGAAGCAGGGAAATACATTTAATTAAGCATCATGCCGGCCGGCTTCGTGATAACCAGGATTATGGACGTGTCTTTTTATTTAATTGTGAAGCGCTCAGATTCGTCAGGGGCTTTGATAAAAGTGTAAAATACAATACACTTTATGATATACGTCTGAAATTATCGGAATACTATGAGATTATTCATGTGGCAAACAAATATGCCGGTTCCTTGTATCAGGTAGTTGCCGAAGGTAAAAAACACAATGTGTTCGATTATCTTCTTTCGGGAAAAGAGGTTCAACTTGAAGCAGAGAGGGTGCTTACCGGGCATTTAAAGCGGATCGGAGCATATTTAAAACCCGGATTTAATATTCATCAACGACCCAAGAGTGAGGAGGCTTACGATTTTACAGCCTCGGTCGTAATTCCGGTTAATAATCGTCCGGAATTTATCAAAACAGCTCTGGAATCTGTTTTTGCCCAGACCGAAAAAAATATCGAAGCAGTGGTTGTCGTCAACGGCGGGATCAGTGATCCGACTATTAGAGAGGTTAATAAATATCTGCCTGGTGGTTTAAATTATGACGCCGGAAAGCCACCGGTAA
>DPVY01000270.1 GCA_003527965.1 Fidelibacterota bacterium | reverse complement strand
ATACGGTTCCATTCGGTTAATACATTCTCATATTGCGCTTTTGCCGATGCCAGACCCGCTTCAGCCTGCAAAACGCCCTGTCTGATTTTAACGTCATTAACGGTCGCAAGGACATCCCCCTTTTGGACAATGTCGTTTATATCAACATTAAGTGACGTAATTTTTTCAGGAATAGTCGAGTAAACGTTGACTTCCCGGTAGGCTTTGATATCACCCAAAAAATTGATTTTATTCTCAACCGATCCGCTTGTAACGGTAGCGACATTGACCGGAACAATATGATCTTCCTGAACTGTGTTTGCTTTGTTCGGTTTACCGCAATTTGATACCAATAATGCCGATCCTATTGCGATAGTTGAAATTAATGCTATAATCCGTTTCATTATAATCTCCTGCTGTTTAAAGCTGATTTATTGATTTTTTTAAGTTTGCCAGCGCTACGTTATATTCAAATAGTGACTGGTTATAATTCATTTTAGCCTGCTGTACAGCGAGATCGGCGTTTAAGACATCAAGTTGAGTACTGGCGCCTTCAGAATACATTAGACGAGCCAGACGCTGTGCTTCTTTGGCTTGCTCGATTGTTTTTTGTTGAGTCTGAACCTTTTCCTGCGCTTCCTTCATTGTAAAAAAGGCGCCTTTAACTTCCAGTTTAATACCGTTAGTTAACGACTCCGCCTGGTGATTGCTCTCTTTGATTGCAATTTTTGCCTGCTGAAGTTTGGCGGAATTTTTAAACCCGTTAAAAAGCGGGATATTAATACTAATGGAAGAGTTGAAAGATTTAAAAAAATCATCGCCGACAAATTTAAAATCATCCCGCTGCCCCTGATACTGGTAAGCAGTTCCCAATACGATGGATGGCATGAACGCAGCTTTTGACATTGATAATTGCCTGCTGGCTATCTGTTTTTGATCGTCCATTATCATCATCTCAGGACGGGAGATTAGCGCAATTTCAATTAATTCGTCTAATGTTTTTTCCGTTAAATCAGAATATGTTAATTCCATTTCTTCTGTATAATTCAATTCAGTCGATTCACCGATTCCCATTATCATCCTCAGCCGGGATTCCGCCAGTCGAAAATTATTCCTTGCCGAGACAACCATTGGTTTCATATTTGCCACCTGAACCTCTGCCCGTAGAATGTCAAACCGAGACGATTTACCAACGTCAAAAAATTTTCGGACTTGTTCCAAATTTTCCTGCGCTGATATTAACGCTTCCTCTGATACGGAAAGCGCTGATTGGCAAAAAAGCACTCCGTAATAAGCCGATGTCAAATTAGCTAAAATATTCTGTTCAGTTGATTTCAATTGAGATTGTGCAATATTATATCCGATCTTAGATATCTGATATCCATTCCAGATCATTCCGCCCGAAAATACAGGCTGGTTGAAGTTGATTCCGGAAGCAATTGTATTTTCACTACCCATCTTGAAATATAGTTTCCCGCCACCCGGAGTAAATGGATTATTCATTATCATCGTCGGCAATTCCCAGGCATGTTGAAGGCTTGAAAACGCGTTTACTGTTGGTAGCAATCCGGCTCTTGATTCGATTATCTGCTGACTTGATCTATTTACTCCTTCACGAGCCAGTTTAATGCTGGGATTGTTTTCGAGTGTAATTTTTCTGGCGGTCTTCAGGTTCAGATTAAGAGTTTCAGCATATATACTGCCGGATTGAAACATCAGTAATATTGCCGCAATTAAAATAATAATCCTTCTATTATTCATGTGATTTCTCCATATTATTCTCAGATTTTTTGCCAACTCCTTCAATGAATTGATTTAATACATGATTTGCCATTTCTTTATTAATCGGCGGCGCCTCACTAAAAAAGTGATCTCTTGAAAAGAGATTCATCGTGCCAATCAATCCATATATTAAGACTTTAATGTTAATATCTGTACGAAAAACGCCCTCGTCTATACCCTGCTGAATAATATCCCGTATGATATTTTGCTGGCTTTCAAACATTTTACGATGATCAAAGTGCATATTCATTTTTACACCACTCGTAAAAATACTGTTTATAAAGCGACGCATTATTACTCTGTTTTTGTGTGGCTGAAATCGGGATAAAAGGATATCCTCTAATTTTTCCCGCGCATTTTTATTAGAATTTTTAATATTTTCGAGTTGCGATTGCAATTTTTGAGTAACAAACTCTACAATCCCGGCAAATAATCTTTCTTTATCGGGGAAATAATAATAGATCGCCGGCTTACTAATGCCGCATTTTTCAGCGATCAACCGCATTGATGTCCCGTTATAGCCGAGTTCGCCAAAGCATTCGATGGCAGCTTCAATAATTTTTTCTTTTGTGTTTTCGTCATTATACATAGTCTCTCCTTACTTACCGGTTGGTAATATAACTTACCTACCGGTAAGTAGCAAGAATATTTTTCAGAGACAGGTATGTATTACAGAAAAGATTTTATCGCAAGTATCCCGCAAAACTGGAATAGAGAGATTCTTCTCTCGCAATTTTAGACTATCG
>DPVY01000245.1 GCA_003527965.1 Fidelibacterota bacterium | reverse complement strand
CTTCTCCATCCAGAGATGTTTGGGATAATCAAGCTGCAGGAGATAATCTTTATCCATGTTCTCTTTGCGGATGGCGTTGATCATCAGCCTGCCACCGGGCCGTAAATTCTTCAACGCCTCGACTACCGGTTTCCAGACCGGTGTTGTATCAATGATAGCGTGACATAGTTGTGGTGCTTTGTCAGCAGTATCACCGGCCCATACGGCACCCAAATCAAGAGCAAAACGGCGTTCCTTATCGCTGCGGGCAAAGATATAGACCTTCGTATTCGGATACTTGTGTCTGACCATTTTCAAGACCAGATGAGCGGAAGCGCCAAAACCGGTCAGCCCCAGATTCTGACCATCCTTGAGATTACACAAACGCAAAGAGCGGTAGCCAATCGCTCCCGCACATAACAGCGGCGCCGCTTCGGCATCACTGAAGATTTCGGGTATCCTGAATACTGAATTCTCCGGCACAACCATATATTCGGCGTAACCGCCATTGGCGTCTCTGCCCGTGGCTTTGAAGTCGGCACAGAGATTTTCATTGCCGGAAAGACAATGCTCACACTCGCCGCAGGAGGAATAGAGCCAGGCAACGCCTACCCGCTCGCCAAGATTGTAATGTCGGACAGCGGGTCCAAGCCCCATTACCGTTCCCACCACCTGGTGACCGGGAATCACCGGATACCTGGGCGGCGGCGTGCGCCCTTCGATCTCATCCAATTCCGTATGACAGACACCGCAGGTGTGTACTTTAATCAGCAGTTCATCGCCCGACGGCTCCGGAACCGACAGACCTGCCGCATCCAGGGGATGGGTATCCACCGCAACATCGGTAATTCTATTCAGAAGCATGGCTTTCATTGTGATCCTCTGCTACTTATGGAGAAGATTGGAAAAACCGAGAGTATATTTTTGCCGTTTTGAATCATCTCAAATGATATTACATAATACACGTCAAGAAGGCAAGGAAAACATGTCCGTCTCACTACTCTCTCTGGATGCTGGATACTGGATGCCGGATACTTCCTGTTTCAGACATGAAGTTTGTTGTTCCAGGTAAATCGCACGATTTCACCTGTAATCAGTCAGGAAGAATTTTCAATTTGAAATTAAAAATATAATCCTGTCATATTGCCTATTAGTGACGGCGACTGTCCCGGCGGCGCTTACCGCTTCCGTCCGACCGATCCAGCTTCCTACGCGGGGCGTCGTCGGGGGGGATAAGCGGCGCGTGGAGCACCTGCTGATAATAATCATCCAACAACATGGCGATTACATCCAGTTCCTCTTCGCTTTCCACCAGACTGCGAGCCAGAGTCACAAACCGCCGGCTGCGTTCGGCTTTCAGTTTGTCCCGGTCCCGCAAGCGGGCTTCAAGCAGGGTCGTCACACGTTCCGTGACGATCGCCTCCACGTCGGCATCGCTGGGCAAAGGCTGCTCCTGCAGATCGATGCTATAGCGTTTGGCAATGCGTTTTATCTGAAACTTTTCAACCCCGCTCACCAGGGAAATCGCCGTTCCTGAGGCACCCGCACGACCGGTACGTCCGGCGCGGTGGATATAGGCTTCAAAGTCTTCGGGGAGGTCGTATTGAACCACATGTGAAAGTTCCGGGATATCGAGTCCCCGGGCGGCAATATCGGTAGCCACTAAAAAGCGTAGATTACCCTGACGAACCCGTTCCAGAACCTGCTCGCGTTCCCTTTGTGAAAGATCGGCGGTCAACTCATCTGCATCATAGCCGAATCGCTGCAATACAGTCGTCACATAATGCACGGTCGCCTTGGTATTGCAGAAAATAATGGCGGATGCAGGATTCTCGATCTCAATCAGACGCACCAGACTGCGGTCTTTGTCCATGCCCGGTACATTATAGAAAACATGTTCGGTATCGGTGACGTGAATATGATCCTGGCTGAGACTCAGGAATTCCGGTTTGCGGATAAACTCATGGGCGGTATGCAAGACATGCGTGGGAAAAGTGGCAGAAAACATGCAGATATTGAGTTTTCGAGCCGGCAGATAACGCTGTAATTTTTTCATATCGGGATAAAAGCCCATAGACAGCATGCGGTCGGCTTCGTCAAAGATTAACATCTCGAGATGTTCCAGTACGAGCGTACGCTTCAGTAAATGATCGAGCACCCGCCCCGGCGTTCCGACTATAATATGGGCGCCTCGATGAAGTGCTTCCATCTGTGCTTTATAACCAACGCCGCCATATACGGCAACTGTACGCAGTCCCATATCGCCACACAATATTTCAGCCTCTTGCCAGACTTGTCTGGCAAGTTCTCGGGTAGGCACGAGAATCAGCGCCTGACAATGATTGCACTTCGGATCGAGTCGTTCCAGCATGGGCAACAGAAAAGCGCCGGTTTTGCCGCTGCCGGTACGGGCCTGGATCATCACGTCTCGACCGTTAAGCATATAAGGAATCACCCGGGCCTGGACAGGCATAAGCGCCGTCCAGCCGACACGTCCCGCAGCAGTCCGCAAAGACTCGGGTAGCTGTTCGAATTTTACTTCGAGTAACGGATTATTGGAACTAATCAATGAAACCTCATTTTTACTATGTTCACCTATTTAAGAATATTTTTTGAAACTTTATGCTTGTTTATTAATCATCATTTTAACCGGTTTCCCATTCATCATATTTCCCGATAATAAATTAATCTATATAATAACCATTGGCAATCTTTTCATGATATTCAATTACACCTTCTGCTCACAATCCCGGGGTCGGTTCTCCGTCAAATCAAACAAAAAGCGGGGAAAAATTATCCCCGCCTTTATACAATCCACAATAGGAAGAAAATTTTATCGTTTCATGCAATACGGAAACGCCCAATAGGTAGAATTCAGTCCGGAACTGTTTTAATGAGTGATGTCTTCTTCAATGATTTCCACTTCGATGTTTTCCATTGCGCCCTCTTCACAATCAGGCCTGAAAAACTCACCCATCATATCGTGACCGGGGCACCTTCCTTTCTTGCCGTGACCACACTGCATACCGGGTTTACGGTGTTTAATCATCTCTTGTTGTTCCCTGGTGAGAACATTCTTTACCGCAATCCGGTGCTTTACCTGAATTTCAAACAGATTACCCTTGAGATTATTAATCTTTTTGATGGCAATATCAATTTTTTTCGATGTGTCATCGTTGCGAATAAGCTCTTCCAGCTCCAGCTGTGCCAATTTCAGATCGGCTTGCAGGGGCACAACTGCCTTCTGTTTATTAACCCGCAACTGGTGCATCTGCTCTTTTTGTTCCTCGTTGAGATCGAGTTTTCCCGCCATTTCCATCCGTTTTCCGGTCATCATATGCTTTTTAATCACCTGCTTAGGACCGGCAATAACGAGCGCCGGTATAGCAAGAAGTATGATGGCTGTTGTTAAACGTTTCATGGTTTTCTCCTTTCTTTCATTGGTTTTTTATGTTCCTCTTCTGGTTGACAAATTGTTTTCATTAATCGATTTCGAAACCTGTTTTCGAAAATGATATATTTCATTTGCTGATCAGCAGCCAGCACATCACCTATATCAAGGATAAACGCCTCTTTTTTGGTAATTATGTTTTTCTCAAGCTCAGACAGCTGTTTCGCATATTTTTTGACATCCGAGCGACTCGATTTATAATCCTGGTCTTTGACCAATTTGTGAATTTCGATCATAATCTTCCGCTGCCTGTCCTGATCATCTCGAATCGATTCTCTGAATTCCCTCAGCCTCGGGAAAAATTGGGCGGCTTGTTCGGTTGTCAGATCAAGGTATTCCGTCATTTTCCAGATACGCAATGCTTCCATCTGCTCCCGCCTCTCCGGATCCATCGGTCCCATGAAGTCTTCCTGGGCATTGGTAAATCCCATGCAGAGAAAGACAATAATTAACGTTAACCCTAATATCTTCTTCATGTATCCTCCAATCTATAATATTTTATATTTTAGTTGTTCTATCATTTTTTTAAAATCCTCATCATCCAGATTGCCGGTCGCCAACAGATAGCTGTCTATATCAGAAATCTGAGGATTTTCAACAATCTGACGGACGGCGTCCCGATAGAGATCATCGGTGGACAAATCAACATCGCCGTTGGGAATATTATCATCCACCAGTATCTCTCCGAAATAGCCGGTATTAGTAAAACCAAGATAATAATACTCCTGGTTCAGATCGGCAATCCACTGATTGTTTGCCGGTTCGGTCTTAATCAACGATATAATCGTTATTACCACAACCGCCATTGCCGTGGCAAATGCCGGAACCACCCAGAGTAGCCGTTTCTGCCATGCGGACCGACGATCAAGTCGTCTGTTCAGCGCCACAACAAGTTCTGCGCCATAGCTCGGGGATATCTCAACGCTATCCTGCTCTATTACCGCGGTGATGGCTGCCAGCGATATCTGATAATCCCGACACTCTTTGCACTCTTTGAGATGCTCACAGACATTTTCGTAGTCTGTCGACGAAAGATCGCCACTTGCATATAATGGTAAAAGATCTTCGTAGTCTTTACATGCTTTCATAGCTGGCTCCCATATTCTCCAAAACTCTTTTTAAACTCTTCAGAGCGTGGGAAAAATTGACCTTCGCGGCATTTTCCGTTGACTCCATTATGTTTGCCACCTCTTTGAATGGCAATCCCTGATATGATCTGAGAATAATTACCATTTGTTGCTTAGGAGATATTTTTTTTAGCGCTTTTTGCAACAATCTGTTTGTCAATTCGGAATTGTGATTCACATCGTCACCCGATTTCAGGTTAGCAGAATCAAGCCCGATATATTGCCGGGCTTTTTGTCTGCGCAGATAATTGATACCGGTATTTACCGCGATCCTGTAAATCCAGGTGAAAGGCGCTGATTCCCGGCGAAATTTTGATAAGTTCTTATACACTTTAATAAATGTCTCCTGGGTCAAGTCATCCGCCTCATCATGCGAAGCAACCATGCGCCGGAAAAGGCTGTATATCTTCTCCTGATTTTCAAGAACCAATCTGTTGAACGAATCTGCATCGTATTGCCTCGTATTATCCGGATTCAAATTACCCTTCTCTTTTTCATGCCCTTTTGACACTTAGCAAGCCTTAAAAGTTAAAAGATTTACTCAATGAAAAATTAATCGATCAGAATCCTTGAACGTTTTTATCTATTCTTTATGACAGAACAGGTTCAGATATATTTTCCGACAAATCCCGAATCATTAGCCTTAGTTGATTTTCTGTTTTTTTCAGGAGCTCTTCATCCACAATCTGCTCAATCAGCAACCCATTACGAATAAAGTAAAGACCGGTCTTGGCGACAGTTACTTTGGACCAGCGATTTAACATCAAGGCATACAGGTTCAGTTGTGCGTTATACTTGGTTAACAAAGAATCATTGGGATAATCCCGGATATAATCGGATTTAAAATCGATAACGACATAGTCATTGGACGACATTTTTAAAAGCAGATCGATTTTTCCTTCGATCAAAACATCAAACAGGATCGCGTCGATATCGATTTCACGGTCTATTTGGGCAGCTGAGTTCATCAGACCGTAAAGTGAATTGGACGGATTCAGAAGGTTATTCCCCCATGCTCTAATTCTGTTTATAGTCTTTTCCTTTTCATCAGGTTGCAGAAAATAGGGCCTCAATAGTTGCTCGGTATATTCAAGTAAGGAACCTGTATTCTGAAAATCCCACCAGCTGAACGCCCGGTGAATCAGCGTTCCCAATTCCATTGCGGACAGAGTCTTTTCAGAAAGCGTCAATTCCGGCTGTGCCGTTTCGCGCGGGTATGGGGCTATTTTTCCATAATGATTCACGACCCAGCCGGCAAATGCCGTCGGCGTAATCTTTTCGATACCGGTTTTGACAGAGACCGGCAATACCGTTTCTTTTAGCCTTATCTTATCAGACTCCGACAATTCACAGATAATGTTTTCCGATTGCGGTCGAAGATTTTTGAAAATTGCCTCCAAATCTTCGAGACTATTTTCGCGTTTAACATATAAGTCTTCCGGTGAATTGTCGAAAAACGGCTCGATCATCCGCCATAAAGAGTTCTTTGATTTCCCGCCGGATTTCTGAATTGTTGACAGTATCAGGTAAGATTCCGCCCGTGTTGCCGCCACATATAGAAGGCGTCTTTCTTCAGCCAATGACCGCTCATGATCGATTTGGGATAAATATTGATAGATGAACGAATGTTCTTTCCGAAATGATGTCTTAAGGTTTAGTGCAATTCCATCGGAATAATGAAACAGAAGACGATTTTTATTGGATTTAATATTAGCCGCCAATTGCGGAACAATTACAATCGGAAAAGAGAGCCCTTTCGAGGCATGAATGGTCATGATTGTGACACTGTCTTCGATCTCCGAACTCAGGTTGGCTTCACCCTCCCGAATCTGCATTGTTTGATACAGCTGAATCCGCCGCAGAAAATCCACGGGACTAATTTCCTGTACAGCGCTCCACTCAAGGGCAAGATCAACCAATTTCAACACATTTGCAATACTTTGCTGACCGTCCGGAAAAGCCGCCAATATTGACAGATAGTCCGTCTCATTAAGAATTTCCCGGATCAATTCCGCAGTTGTCAAAATGGAAGTCTTATCATATAACCTTTTATAAAGAGCGTGAAAATCCCGGATTTGTTGGATATAATGTTGATCAATATTTCCGATATGATTCAGATCGTTATCCAGAATTTTCCGGATTCCATCCATGAGCCCCTTGCCGGTCGTGAATGAAAACAGGGCTTTATCGCTAATACCCACCATGGGAGAACGCAATGTCGCGATTAAAGCGCTTTCGTCATACCAGTTCAACAGTACCCGGATAAAATTGATAACATCCAGTACCTCCCGGCGCTGATAGAACCCCAACCCCGAGCTGACATAATAAGGGATTCCGGCTTTCTGCAGGACCATTTCATAGATGTTTTGGTGATTTCGCGACCGCAGCAGAATTGTGAAATCCAGCCATTCAGCCGGGCGCAAACCGCCCTCTTTTTGTTTGACAATAGGCTTTTGGTGCAGTTCTATCATCCGCTGAATAATTTGCGTTGCTTCCGCTTGCACGTTTGAGAAATTCCCGGTCCCCGCCGCTTTGTCTGCTTCCGTAGTTTCATCCTGTTCTGTGTCGACAACAAGTAGTTCTGTGACCGGCTTTTCGGCAGGTGTTACATCACTCGTTTTCACCGGAGCATCGTAGCTCACTTCGTAGTTAGCTTTTGATGAAGAGGTATCAAATAAAAACCGGAAAAAGGAGTTGTAGAAATCAATCAGCCCCTTAACACTCCGAAAATTTTCATCTAAATATAAAGGCGGTTTTAATTTTTTACGATTATTGAAGATTTCTACCTCCGCCCCGCGAAACCGGTAAATCGACTGCTTTTCATCGCCGACAAAAAAACTTATAAACCGATGATTTAAATTAATCAACGCTTCAAATATCCGATTTTGGACGGGACTGATATCCTGAAATTCATCGACTAAAAGATGAGTGTAGCGTTGAGCAAATTTCCGGGCGGCAGCCGAACCACCTGATAAAAACCGCTCGGTTTCAACTTCAAGACCGGAAAAATCGATCACACCTTTGTTTTTAAGAATATTTTGATAATAATGGAGCCACTCCCGGGCCAGCCGGCTGAAAGCGCTGAGCAATACTACATTGCGCCGTTCTATATTCTCATCAAAGGGATACAACTTTTCTTTAATCACACTCCATTTGTCTTTCAACACACCAAACAGATCACGCAATTCTTCCAGCTCGCTTCCCCAATTTTCCTTACGACCTTTACGGGTTGAATTAAATGCGCTATTCAGAGATTTATCCCAAAGCGATGACGGTACGATCTTTCGCTCGACACATTTTTCTGCGTTCTGAATAATCGTAATTGATTTTTGAAGAGAATCCTCGGGGGTTGCGCTGAATTTTCTAAACTGAACAAGCGCATCCGCCACAAGGGGCTCACGAAAAAAGTCGTCAAGCAATTGCAGGGTATAACGCTCCCAGTCCAATTTAAACTGTTCCAAAAGTTCATCCGGTTGCCGGGCACTAATACTATCAAGATATTTAAGACCGTCCGCCCGTTTTTCCCAAATACCATCCAGCATATCGCGAATCTGATAAAGGTCAAAATGACTCATTAACGGCAGAATACTCTCTTCCTTATCCCGGAGTTTTCGATGCAGAAAAAAATCAAGCGATTCTTTCCGGAGGATTGAGTCCTCAATTTCATCAATAATTCTGAATTGCGGATCAAGATCAATCTCACCGATATTTTCCTGAAGAACCCGGGCGCAGAAGCCGTGAATGGTCGAAATGGGTGCTGTGTTTAATCTGTCCAAAAGCTCCGGTACAGGTAAATTGGCAGAATCATCCGCATCACGGATAGCCTGTCGAATTCGATCTTTCATCTCACCGGCGGCTTTTTCAGTAAACGTAATTGCAATTATCTCTTCAATTCCGGTCTGCTTGCTTTTCAATATATTCAGATAACGTTCCACCAGAACTCTGGTTTTCCCGGTCCCGGCGGAAGCCGAAACCAGGCAGGAATCATTAATCTGTTCTCGTGCTGCTTGATAATCATTCATGGTTTCATAAATTTCTACAATTGAATCTTTGTTTTAATAACTTGAAAAATATATGTAAATTCTTTAAAATAATCCCCAAGTAAACAGGGAGTGACAGTGCCAATATACCAGCCTTTTAGTTCAGAGTGGATTACTTTCGGGATATTTCTGGGAATAATCCTGGGTTTCGTATTCTTTAGTGAGGTTTTCCGTAGACAATTGAATATCTCGGGTGAAAACACCCGCCAGTTTGTCCATGTCGGCGTCGGCTTATTAGTCATACTAAGCCCTTTTATATTTAAATCTCCGGTTCCGCCGGCTGTTCTTGCCGGTATTTTTATTATTCTCAATGCCGTCGCCCTTCGGGCCGGCCAGATGAAAGGAATGCATACGACTGCGCGTTTTTCGCTGGGTACGGTGTTTTTTCCTGTTTCATATCTGTTACTCATCCTGCTTTACTGGACCTCCAATCCGGCTATCTTAATAATCGGGATGCTCATTATGACGCTTTCCGATCCACTCGCTTCTATTATCGGAGCTCACGCGAAAAAGCCCCTGGAATTTATCTTCTGGAAGGATAAAAAATCTCTGCCTGGTTCGTTAACTGTTTTTATCAGCGCTTTTCTCATTACAATACTCACTTTACCGGTCTTGCGTTCTTTGCAGGGAAATGAAATATTAGCCCCGGGCAGTCTGTTTCTCATCGGATTTGCCGTCGCGGTTGTTGCCGCTCTGAGCGAGTCCATTTCCTTTGCCGGCTCTGATAATTTGACGCTGCCTCTTTTCAGCGCTCTCATGCTGGATGTCATGCTGCACACAACTTTTCCAGAGCAATTAACAACCGCCGGCTGGATAAGTTTTTCATTTTTGCTGGCTTTCACGGCATACCGATTAAAAGCCTTAACCCTTGGCGGTACGGCGGGAGCGATGTTGCTCGGTTCGATTGTCTTTTCCATTGGCGGTATTTTCTGGGTTATTCCCATGGCAACATTTTTTATTTTATCGTCGATTCTGTCAAAAATCGGAAAATTGAAACGGACCATTCTCAAAGGAATGGTCGAGAAAGGCAGCCGGCGGGATATCATGCAGGTTTACGCCAACGGCGGCATCGCCCTGATCATGGCGATTCTATATCACTTCACATCCAATGATCTGTATTACCTGATGTTCCTCGGCTCGCTGGCAGCAGCAACGGCAGATACCTGGGGAACCGAGATCGGCATATTTTCAAAAAAAGAACCCCGGCATATTCTGACATTCAATAAAGTCCCGGTGGGTACTTCGGGCGGAGTCACTGCTCTCGGAACTTCCGGTTTTTTTATGGGCGCCGGAATCTTGACTTTAAGCGGAATATTCCCGATTAACGCATCCATAATCCAATTATTCAGTATCATCGCAATCAGCGGTATCAGCGGCGCCCTGATTGATTCTATCATAGGCGCTACCATTCAGGCTCAATATCGCTGTCCAAACTGTCAAAAAACAACTGAAAAACTGATCCACTGTAAAAGATATAAAACCAAATTGATCAGCGGTATCCGCTGGATTGATAATGACGTTGTCAATTTTGCCTGCACAACATCGGGCGCCCTGCTTGTTCTTCTTCTTTATAGCCTTTTTATCTGATTCAGGCGTCTTCATCGGTAATTTCCAGATGCCGTGTATCGATTCGGCACACATCATAATATTCACAGTTCCCATGTTCACAACGACGCTTTGGATCATAGGGATTTAATACAAAATTACCGGTCCGAATTTGCTGTAAAATATTGATGATTTTACTTCGGGTCTGCCCCAGCAAATCCTCCATCTCCTCCGGTGATACTATTTTAACGTATCTGTAATGCGGACGGGTCATGACACCTTTAGCTAATTTACCTTCGTAAAAGATATATGAATAGGCGCCGCCTAATTTGTTATCCGGATATTTCTCACTGGCAATTATCAGATAAAAAGGAATCTGAAAATAAACCCCCTCTTCAACGCCCTTCAAAGGATCCTGAACCGAAGTACGGGACCGTTTATATTCAATTACCATAATATCGCCTTCGGGATTCCGGTCAATCCGGTCAATTCTCGCTCTGAAAGGAATTTTCAAAGCGGGTTTGCCGGCATCAGCGGCAGGGACATTCAGCAAATAGCGGATATCCTGCTCAAGATCCTGAGGATAGAATCGGCTCTGCAGAGATTCTCTTTCCCGCTCTATAAAAAGCCTTAATCCTGTCCGCAAATCATTTAATTTTTTATGCCAGACAATATCTTCCGTAAAGCCGAATTTCGTTCGGAAGCGGGTATCGATATACTCAACGGCCTCTTCAATCGCGCTGTTTAGATCACGATCCAAATATTCCCGCCACTGTTCAAACGTATTGTGACGCGCCTTTTTCAGAACATACTCAAACAAGGCATGTATCAATAATCCCTCGGATAAGGGTGGTAACTCCGCGGTAGGTTCTTCAACCGTGTCCACTTTCCAGACATACCGGCAAAGATAAAGAAAAGGACACCACGCATATTGCTGTATCTGCGTTACGGATAACAGCTTTTCAAAACACTCTTCAAAGGATCTGGATAAATTTAAAACGCCACTCCATTCTGTCGGTATGTTTTCCCTGCGCAGATTTTCGATTCTGATTTTTAAAGACAAACTATCGAACTTTTCCTTAGGAATAAATTCCCTGAGAAAATGAAGATCCGCCGATCTCCAATGCCGCTGAAAAATATTCCATTCGATTTCAGCTGCAGATGCCGCCTTGCCTATTTCAGGAATGACTGCAGATGCCGGAACGGTTTCATAAGAGACCCGACCGCCCGAATCACTGCTGTCGGCAAATCCCATTATTTCATTCAGAAAGGGAGATTCCGTATAGCTATGCCCACTACTGTCGGACTGAGGATAAGTAATCAACAGCGCCGAACTAACCTGGTTTAAAACCTGATAAAATAAATATTTTTCTTCGGCGATATTTGTTCCGGTTGACGAAAATACTTCAACGCTGAATCGCTCATTGAATTCATTCCGTTGCCGTTTATTCAATATTGGATTTTCCCGTCGCTTAATGGGAAATTCACCATCAATCATTCCCAGGATAACTACATTGTCAAACTGTTCTCCCCGAGCATTCATGATGTCGGAAAACAAAATTTTTGAGCCAGGTTGCCGGACGGACTGTTCCAAAGCAATAGAATCCGTCAGAATATTAAAGGCCATCGTAAAATGCCTTAGACATACGGCATTATTCCGGTCGCTTAAGACGATCATCTTCCGGCATACGGAACGAATATTATCGACAGCCTCAATATCATCTTCCGGGCTGTCTTTTTGGTCAAAATACTTTTCAAGCAACTTTAAAATAATATTGCCGTACTGCATCCAGTCGGTTTTTTCAGGTAAACTAATATCCTTTAGAAATTGACTGAGTACCGGATAAATTTCATCAATATCGTCAATCTCTTTTGCAAAGTGTGCTTTGTCCCGATCATCATCCATACCTGAATCTATTAATGTTCTCAGGTGTTCTTTGCGGCGTTCCAGCTGTTTGATCCAGGTGTCATTACCAAAGGAAAGCCCCCAACTCGCCGACTTATATTCAAATTTTTGGATAATTTCGGCACCGTAATACCGGCGGATATCGGAAAAGCGCGCTAAATCAACAATGCTTTCATGAGTAAATCTTTTTTCGTTTATCTCCAATACTTTTTGAATTAGCCGGACAGGAATTGTATCAGATAATTTTCGATCTTTATCGGGCACCGGTAAACCATAGTGTGGAAAAACCAGACGGATCAGCTTCGAATAGTTAAACCCTCCCCTGAACAACACCGCAATACGATCTAGAGCTGGCCCGCCATTAAGCCAGTGCCTGATTGATCGGGTGGCAGTTTCCACCTCTTTTCGGCGCGTGGAACAACGGACAATTTTAGCATCAAATATTTCCCAGTTATTGTCATGTAATATGGGTACCCGGTCGGACAGAGATTTTGTCTTCTTAAACTGATTCCGGAATGTAGAATCTGCGAGATGATTGAAAAATGTCATTGATTTGAGAGCCGGCGAAATGACAATTTCAGAATTGCATTCTACTTCCTCATTAATAGGCTGTAAATAATTGAACACCGGGTGAGACGTTGTTCTGTCAGGTGTATATATAAATACCCGATTATATAAGGGAATCAGATTTTTCAAAAAACTTTTCTGCACAGGATTATATTCATAAAATCCGTCAACGACCAGGAGGTTACCGACCGGCAGCCGGCCTTTTTCTTCCAGTATGGAATTCGCCAATTGCAGGATAGTCGAACTGGATGCAAATTGATGTTCCCTCACAAAATGGTCAAGATATTTCAA
>DPVY01000246.1 GCA_003527965.1 Fidelibacterota bacterium | reverse complement strand
TCGAATAAAAACATCAGGCTGTCAACTTCTTCAGATAATTCGGCGTCTATTTCTCTCAATTTTTCTAAAATATTCTTTTCCGCCGTACGGTTGACAGAGTTTAATATTTCTGCTAATGCTGCTGTTCCGCCTGCTTTACTTAAATTTCCGCCAAATACCGTGCCCATTTGATCACGTAATGTCGATTCAATATCACGAATTAGTTCAGGCGATGTTTTTTCCATTGTCGCTAGTCTATACGCTACTTCGCTTTGAGATTCTTTCGGAAGTTCTGATAAAATTGAAGCTGCCTGCGGTGGTTTCAGATTCGCCAGAATCAGGGCAACCGTTTGAGGGTGTTCGTTTTGTAAAAAATTGAGGAGTTGCTTATCATCGACTGTCTGAAGCAGAAAAAATGCACTAACTTCAGTTGTGGCTTCTACATGTTTAAGAACTTCTTCAGCCCTTTTGTATCCCCACGCACTCTCAAGAACTTGTCTTGCGTATTCAAGCCCGCCACTTACAATATATTGATTTGCTTGGATCATCTCGTAGAACTCATCCATGGCTTCCTGCATCGTCGCAGCAGTAATATTCTTCAATTTTGCAATTTCTATAGTCACTTTCTCGATTTCCTGCTCAGAAAAATTTTTCATTACAGCAGCTGCATTTTGAGTCCCCATGGCAATTAAAACCAATGCTGCTTTTTGAGCCGATAAAATCTCTTGTATTTTTTCTTCTGTCATATCTAAATAATTATTTATTCGTTAGCCATGCCCGGATTAGCCTGGCCGCATCTTCAGGATTTGATTTTGTATAGTCAATTACTTCGTCGGTCATTTTACTATTTGCCTTCAATCTCGCTCTGGCTTCGGGGCTGAGTTTCTTGATGTACAAATCTTCCGAAATATCTTCATCTTCTTCAGAATCGGTTAATTGATAATCAACCGCAGTGTCACTCCGCCTGCTTTTTTCCCTATCCGGCAAATTAAGGACAACATTGGAGGTCTTTAATAAATTTCTTAACAGAATAAACACTACCAGAAGTCCAATTCCAATAATGCTCTTATTTATAATACCAGCCCACATAGCTTCTTTTTCAGCTTTGACAAAATATTCCCTGTCTGCCTCTATGCCGCTGTTATCAAATCTCAAATTTTGTACTATAACAATATCTCCCCGTTCCTCGTCGAAGCCAACACTGCTCTTAACAAGCGCCGTAATCTGTTCCAGATCCCTATTGCTCCAGGGAACATATTGATTGACTGTTTTTCCATTTTTATCCTGAATCGTCTTATTTGTCCCGTTAACTACAACGGCTACAGAAATTTTATCAATTGTTCCCGTATTACTTACAAAATGTTCTACGGTCTTATTTAATTCATAATTAGTAATAGTATTTTCTTTCTTGTGGCTCTCTTGAATATTTAAGGAGGTATCCATATTAGCGGTTGACTCAATATGAGATTCTTCACTAATAACAACGACATTATCCGGATCGATTGTTTCCATTGTTCTGTTAATCTGTTCAAAATTTAGATCCACGGATACTTCAACAACAGCATTGCTTTTCCCAACAATACTTTCAACGATTCCGATAACTTTTTGCTGAAGTTTAGCCTCTATTCTATTACGGAGATCCCATCGATTGCCTACAGATCCGAGAACAGCGTCTTCGCTCTGACTTTCCGATAAAACTTTTCCATCAGAATCCACAACCACGACATCCTTCGGCTCGATTCCATCAACACTGTTAGCAATCAGAGCCGCAATCCCCCTCACTTGATCTGCACCGAGGTATTTGCCTGGTTGAACATATAGTACAGCAGCAGCTGAACCATTCTTTTTTTCTCCAAACAGTTTCTCTTCAGGAAAAACAAGGTGAATACGACTATTCTTTATCTCAGGAAATTGGTTGACGGTTCTGACCAATTCTCCCTCAAGCGCCCTGCGCATATTCAAACGCTGCATAAATGTAGTCATTCCGATTTTTGCATCATCAAATATTTCATAACCGGGCACCGCTTTACCGACATAACCGGATTCAGTAAATTGCAGTCTCAATTCTGCCACTTTTTCACTGGGAACGTAAATTGTCTTCCCGTTATGTTCAAGCTTATATTTTATCTTACTTCCTCTCAGATCACTAACAATTTTTCCGGCCGATGAAGGATCTAAATCCGAATAAAGAATCTCGTATTCCGGTCGATTTGCCCAAATTACAAGAGCAATAATAGACGATAGAATACTAATTAACACAACAATAATGACAATATTTTGTCCCAGAGTATACTGCTTAAGCAAGTTTCTAATTTGTTTAAAGAATTGGTTCATCTATCCATTTTCCTCTGAACTATAAAAATCACACCGGCATCCGTTTTATTTCATTAAAGGACTCAATTAACTTATTTCGAATTTCCAACATCAATTGGAAATTCAAACTTGATTCTTCTAAACTCGTCATTGCCTCAGCAAGATTTTCCGATCTTCCCTGAATTACATCCGAAACTTTTTCAGAAGCATCTTTTTGGCTATCATTTACTGTTGTTAAAAAATCTTTTATCGTATCACCAAAACTTACCGCTGAAGTGTTGTCCTGATCATTACCGGCCTTTTTTAATTGATTGTTCTCTAATCCAGCCAGCTGATTGATTTGAGATAATTCTGCTATCTTTGACATCTTCTTTTCCTATCCAATAATATCCAGTAAATATCCTTTTTGAACCTGATGAACCTTACTCTGCCCATAAAACATTGGTTCCTCCGGTTTTTCGAACCCAAAAAGAGTCTTCAAAGTTGCCATTTCTATAGATGACAATATTTTACTGGCGGGTATTGAATCCCCTCTTTTTAAACTGGTCTTTTTCTCTACTTCAGTTGGTTGTGGATTGCCGTTTTGCCGATCTTTTATCTGAGAATCAAATTGTTTATATGATTGTTCAGGGATAGAATAATTCCGAATAGGGGCAAATATTTCCATTTCTTATCGCTCTATATTTTTAATGTTTGTTTGGCTATCTGTTTCGCAGCCGTCATTACACTGACATTTGCTTCATAATTCCGGCTGACTGAAATCATCTCAACCATTTCTTCCAAAATGCTGATATTCGGCATATTAACATATCCATTTACATCAGCCTGAGGATTTGACGGATCATAGATTCTTTTTACACCCGGCACTTCTACTATTTTAAAAAGTTGCTTTTCTTCATTAGATGATATGGAAATTCCAGGTTGCTTATCACTCGATAAATGCCCCGAATCTGACTTCTTAAGGCTTAGAGCCATTTGAGTTCCAAAGCCTCTTGAAGATCGATCAGATGGATTTAATTGCTTAAGTAATTTCCGCTTATAGACATTCCCATCATTATCCGCTATCTTCTCGGCGTTTGCTATATTCTCGGAAATAGTCTCCAGCTTCTTCATCTGAGTTAACAGTCCCGAGAAGCTGGTCCTGAGCGTTGTAAATATTCCTTCTGTATTCATTTTACATTATCCCTATCGAATTTTACCTGTTATGCTCGTTTGGATACTCCTATATCTCCTCCCAAGCACCTGGGAAACAAAATCATATCTAATCTGATTCTCAGCTAATTCGGCCATTTCTCTTGTAATGTCAACTGTCCCCTCCTTTTTTGCCGGATCCGTTCCCTCTCCCCCAAATTTTGAAAAGGATATATGTTTTTCATTTGTAACCTTTAAATTTGCTTGTGACGAGACAGATTTTAATACATTGGAAAAATCAGTGCTGGTTCTTTGGTAATCAGGGTTGCTGGCGTTAGCCACATTTTGAGCGATGGCCCTGTTCTGCTTTTGATACGCACCAAGAGCCTTCTTCATTAAATTTACTTTTTCTGTGTTAAATATATCGATCTTCATTTTTCTGTACATATTTTTTCAATTACTATGCCATATACTCATATTCGTCCACTTAAGATGGAAATCAACAATCAAATAATATCCGTAATTTCTTTATTACCAATATGCTATTGATACATATATAAATTTCAAAATCAATAATAATAAGGTGTATCTTTTTTTTGCATCCTATTAAAGCAGGAAATTATTTCCAATCTGTGGTTATATTGTCCACCGATAATGCTATCCGATTACAGATTTCAGAACTCAGTAAAAATGGTGATCCATCAAAAGTCAATCGCAAATAAAAATTACCAGTAATGTCATTCTGATGAAGCGAAGCGAAGAAGAATCTCCGACGAAAAACCAAGCCAGATTCTTCACTCGTACCTTGTTCAGAATGTACTGTGTTAAA
>DPVY01000165.1 GCA_003527965.1 Fidelibacterota bacterium | reverse complement strand
TGCGAGCAACATTCATAGAAAATATTATCGACTTTTGTGACGATAATGGGTATGACGGTGTAGATATTGATTGGGAGTATCCTGATGTAACTCCCGATGACAAAAAAAATTTGAACCTGCTTGTCCAGAAGCTTCGCGAGGCCTTTGTAGAGGAGGGTAAAGATTGGCTGATCACCATGGCGGTTCCTGCCGGATCTTGGAATGGTCAGTGGTTTGATTTCACAACATTGAAAAACTATGTCAATTGGTTTGGCTGCATGACATATGATTATATGGGAAACTGGGTCTCGATAGCGTATCACAATTCACCACTCTATCCGCATACAAGTACGGATCTGGGGTCGGTGAAAGCTGGAATTCAGTATATCAATGCAACAAGAGGAGTTCCGAAAAATCAAATATTGTTGGGCATTCCATTTTACGGCAGAGGATGCAATGCGACAGGATTATTTGCCTCCAATACCGGTGGAAATGTTGAATATCGGTATTCTGAAGTAGCCCCTAAAATCGGTAACGGCTGGAACTATTATTGGGATGATATTTCGGAAGTGCCCTATCTGATGAATATTGATATGACCAAATTTATTTCATATGATGATACCGCATCGGTTCGGTTGAAGTGTGAATACGCCAAAGAAAGGAATCTGGG
Source organism: Fidelibacterota bacterium (assembly GCA_003527965.1). Classification (GTDB taxonomy): domain Bacteria; phylum Fidelibacterota; class UBA2242; order UBA2242; family UBA2242; genus DPVY01. Next base: position 2,129 of record DPVY01000165.1, on the reverse strand, counting down.
CGGCGTTATGATATGGGCGCTAGGGCAGGATGTGATAGGGAACGATCAACCCTTACTGGAGGCGGTAGGAGGATCAATGGATATTGTCTCCGGTACTGATGAATCACCGCAACGGGCGCCAACATCATTTTTATTATTGAAAAACTATCCGAATCCTTTTAACGCAAGTACTGTGATACCGTTTTATCTGGCAAAAGGAGAGGAGATTCATTTGGAGGTTTTCGATATTCTCGGAAGACGAATAACAACGCTTATCAATAAGAAGAAAACTCAAGGTTGGCATAAGGCTTATTTCAGTTCAGCAGGAATTCCTTCCGGACTTTATTTCTACAGGCTCCAGTGTGCTTCTTTCTCCAAAATGATTAAAATGACAATCTTAAAATAAGAAAGAGAGGTCACTAACCATTGATTGATCGCAGAACTTTCATCAAAACTATCGGAGCGGCCGGCGGAGCATTAATACTTAATCCGTTTCGTAATCTTAATGCCTATCACACAAAAGCGTCGGAATATTTCGGGATTCATCCCTTTATTGAAGATAATCCGAACGCTGTTTTCATTATGCTCACAGACGTGGATGTTAAAACCAATTCAGAGGCAAATAAACAGGTGGGACTTGATTTCGGGAGATCTGTCTTTGTTCACCTTGCAGATGAACTGCATGGCATTCCCTTAACAAATAATGTTGTTATAAAACCGAATCTGACTTCCCGGGGGAAATGGGATTCCAGGTATACGGTTGAAGGGTCTATGGGAGTTGTCACTGATGCCTATTTTGTTGAAGGAATTATTGAAAGATTTAAAGAGCTTGAGATACCCGCGAGCCAAGTTTATCTGAGGGAAGTGAACGGCACCGAAAATATGACGGAAGGTGGATACGGTAATGTCGCCGAACGCACAGGCGCCGATATACAAATCATAAATACTGTAGTCGATGATATCCCTGAAGAACAACTTCAGTGGATTGATGTTCCAGATGGTATTTGGTTCAATAAGATTCCCTACTTATGGCCGGTGAACTCGCCGGATAGTTGGTTATTGAACATCTCAAAGTTCAAAACTCACTCCATGGGAATGACGCTCTGTGCAAAGAATCTGCAGGGATCTATCGCAGCGAATTATCAACAACATTGTTCACAATATGAAAGGGAGATGAACATTTTATATGATCATGTAAATTCCGATGCGAAAACAGTTATCAAGGAGAATTATAATCGTCATGTCGCCGATGGAATTCCACGCTGGGGCCGCCCTCAAGGTTCCAATAATGACGGTGGACTCTGGATGGAAACCTGGGCGACGCGCTGTTTGGACAATAATTCCGTGACGAAACCGGGACTTCACATTATCGAAGGTATTTACGGTCGTGATGGACATTTCATTGCCGGGCCAAACGATGGGCTCGCTAATGATTACATGACAAATATACTCATATTTGGAAAGAATCAATTCCTTGTGGATATCATTGGGCATTGGCTGGGAGGCCATGAACCCGGTAATTTCGGTCTGTTTCATCTGGCCAAGGAACGCGGCTTCATTTCAATGCTCAATCCGATAGATATTCCTGTTTATGAGTGGAAAACAGACGGTACTGCACCGGAGTTGAAGTCTCTTACCAACTTTGAGCGTACACCGCTCAAGACATGTTATCTCCAGAGAGATTACGACGGACAGAATGAGGATTATTGGCATATATGCGACGAACCGTATGACTATAGTACCAATATTGACCGGTCTGTCGCTTCACGAAAGCCTGGCTCGTTCAGGTTGATGCAAAATTATCCGAATCCCTTTAATAATAAGACAACTATTAAATTCATACTCCCGCAGAGTGGATTTACCCGTCTTGATCTCTACAATACCCGTGGAGAGATTGTTGATGTGTTGGTTAATCGCTATTGCGACAGCGGCGTGCATCAGGTAATTTGGCAAGCCAATCAGCATCCAACCGGCATCTATTTCTATCGTCTGCGCTTAGATGACTTTATTGAAACGAAGAAATTGATTTATGCGAAATAGTATGTTTTATTATCCATTAACGAACAGACAGTAAAAGTTAAGAATTGGGGTAAAGAATTACTCAGGGATATAGATTAAAGGAGTTTCATCATCGTATGTTAGTATGGTAG
>DPVY01000124.1:639-3814 GCA_003527965.1 Fidelibacterota bacterium | reverse complement strand
TCTGGTCTGGTTCCCGTCAGCTTCCTTCCCCTGTCATGCTGAGATTATCGATTATATGAAAAACGGCACTATTCATCATATTGAAGGCAGTCTGAATGGTCCCCTGGGGCGTTACTGCTCCGAAGGTAAAATGAAGGGCATCGGTATTCTGCGGTCACACGGCGGTCGTTATCAGGCAGTCCAGGATGGCGAAGTGCAAATCGACATCGCGGTAATTGCGGCACCGACAGCCGATCCCTTTGGCAATGCCAACGGATTGACCGGACCCTCTGCCTGCGGCTTGCTGGGATTCGCCCTGGCGGATTCCCAATACGCTCATAAGGTTATTGTTGTTACCGATAACCTGATTGACTTCCCCTGCATTCCCTGGCAGATCCAGGGAAATTACGTGGATTACGTTGTCAAAATGGATAAAATCGGCGAACCGGAGAAAATCGTCTCGGGTACTACCCGAATCACAAAAAGTCCCGACCGGCTCCTGATCGCCGAGCTTACCACCCAACTATGTCAGGAAGCCGGTTTGATCAAAAACGGGTTCTCCTTTCAGGCGGGCGCAGGGGGAACATCATTAGCAATTGCCTATTATTTTGAACAGATAATGCGCGAAAAAAATATAAAAGCGCGTTTTGCCCGGGGCGGCAGTAACCAATACCTGGTGAAAATGTTAGAAGAGGGATTGGTGGATTACATTCTCGATGGACAAACTTTCGATCTGGAGGGCGTTCGCTCCATGCGGGAAAATCCCAGGCATGTGGATACAAGTCCCTTTACCAGCTACAATTATCACGGCAAAGGCAATTTCGCATCGCTGGTTGATATAGTCATTCTGGGCGCTACCGAAGTGGATATACATTTCAATGCTAACGTGAACACTCATTCCGATGGCTATCTCTTACACGGTATCGGCGGCTGGCAGAACTGCCTTTTCAGCAAAACCGTTATCTTACCGATTCCCCTGTTCCGGGATCGCATTCCCGTTGTTCGTGATGAAGTTACCACTATCACGGGTCCCGGTGAACTCATCGATGTCATCGTCACTGAGCGTGGTATCGCCATCAATCCCCGCCGTAGAGATTTATTGGACGCCCTGAAAAAGACCCGTCTGCCCATTAAACCCATTGAACAACTGAAAGTTGAGGCTGAAAAGATTTGCGGTATTCCGGAAAAACCTAAACTCGGTGATGAGATTGTGGCAATCATTAAATGGGTGGATGGCACTGTGATCGATGCGGTCCGGCGGGTGATTGATAAATAAGCAGGATTATTTATTTTTACCACAGATAGACACAGACTTTCACTGTTATTGTCTCTAAAGAAAATAATCTACGACAAAAAATATCATTCGTGATAATTAGTGCAATTCGTGGCTTAAAATCCCCACTATCCGCTCTGCCGCATGACCATCCCAGTACTCCGGAATTTTACCCTTGATCTGCTCTCCATCAAGAATCGCTAAGGTCCGCTCTAAGATTTTGTCCGGATAAGGACCAACCAATTCGTTGGTTCCTATCCAAACCGTCACCGGTCGCTCAGTATTCTTTCGCAGGGTCAGACAGGGCACGCCCAACACCGTTGTCTCCTCTTGCAGACCACCGGAATCGGTGAGCACCAGTTTGGCGTCTTTCTGTAATTTCATAAAATCATGATAGCCCAGGGGTTCGGTGATTTTTATGTTCGGCAGTTTCAGGTATTTTCCCATCCCAAATTCGTCCAGCATTTTGCGAGTCCGTGGATGCATGGGGAAAACAACGGAAATGCGCTCCTGTATCTTTTCGATGGTGTCAAACAGCCCTTTGAAAATCTCATCCTGATCCACATTGGACGGACGATGCAGAGTAATCAGAACATAATTACCTCTCTCAACACCCAACTGAGCATGGATCGGACGTTTATCGACTTTCGGCAGATAATAATATAGCGAATCGATCATTGTATTCCCGACAAAATGGATCTTTTCCTTAGCAATTCCCTCTTTAAGAAGATTCTCATCGGCGTCCCGACAGGTGGTAAAGAGATAATCGGAAATGTTGTCGGTAACAATTCGATTGACCTCCTCCGGCATATTCCAGTCCCGGCTGCGCAGTCCGCCCTCAATATGACCAACTTTTATATGGAGTTTGACAGCTACCAGGGAACAGGCTGTGGTGGAATTGACATCACCTGCCACCAGCACCAGGTCCGGTTTATTGTCGAAGATGGCTTTCTCGTATGCGATCATGATTTTGCCGGTCTGCTCACCATGGCGACCGGAACCGACACCGAGATAGATATGGGGTTTGGGCAGCTCCAGTTCCCGGAAAAAGATATCCGACATTTTCTCGTCGTAGTGCTGACCGGTATGCACTAAACGACATTCGAATTTATCCGAATATTTCATCAACTCCCGGTAAATGGGCGCGGCTTTCATATAGTTGGGGCGAGCACCTACGATAAGATCTATTTTCATTGTTATCCTTTTTATTATGTCAGTAAAAAAAACGCTGGAATATACTAAATCTTCCGGGAAACTCAAATTATGATGGGATATGGAAGGTGCAATACCGGATGACAAGATATGAGTAGTACTCGAATATTTCCGCTCAGACCAGTTTTTGTTTTCCGGATTACGATTCTCAGTTAATTAACACAAATACACAATAGTTAGCCCCCATTTAAAAGGGGTTTTAATAAATAATTAGAACACGGATCGAACATATGCAACGAATATTAGCGGATAATTAAGTAATAAGGCAAAAATAATGGTGTTGATATGGATATAAGTTTTACATCTCAAAAAAACAAAGGCTAAGGCTGAGACTTTACTGCCGTTAATTTAAATAATTTTGGTTTTTTGTAAAGAAACTGTGCTTCATAGATGATATAGTCCCGTAAGAAACGAAATATTACTCTTCTTTAGTATGAATGTGTTAGCCATTGGTTTTTCTATTTCGCCGCTCATTAATTAAAGTTTTTATCCGTGCTAATCCGTTTAATCCATCTTATCTGTGTTCTGTTTGTTTCCAGAATTTACCTTTTCGAGTAGGGTCGAGTTGACTCGGGTAAACACCTGCCGTATATCTTCAGTCATTATCACTTTTGCATTCCCAGCCAATCCTGTTAAATTTACTACGACACTATTGAATTAATAAGAAAGGACCCTATATGACCCGCAACCTTCTCCTCATCAGCAATTCCA
>DPVY01000124.1:0-344 GCA_003527965.1 Fidelibacterota bacterium | reverse complement strand
CTTCTCCTCATCAGCAATTCCAGAGCTGATTGATCGGTAATTTTATGAAAGATGTGAACATATAAATATATTTCCTGTTACAAATACTTTTTTAGTTCCTGAACCAGGAGATGAACCTTTGTTGAAGGATTACAGTTGGCAGGTTGAGTACTATCATCATATATTTTCAATAATCTTTTTGCGTTTCGGATGGCGGCTTTTTGCCCGGGAAGCATTTCGTTATACATATACGGACAGGTTTTTTCATATTTTTTACCAATTAATGTATCGAGTTTCTAACAATACTGATCTCTTGTAATCCCGGTATTCAAATACTCGAAATGCAGAACATACCACAATTCAAA
>DPVY01000063.1 GCA_003527965.1 Fidelibacterota bacterium | reverse complement strand
GCGGAGAGGGAGGGATTCGAACCCCCGTCCCGACACGTCGGGAAACGACTTTCGAGGCCGCCGCATTCAACCGCTCTGCCACCTCTCCAAAAAAAGCGCTGTAATATACTTTTTTTACATCAATTATCAATGGAACTTTTTGATTCACGAACTTTTTTGAAAAAAGCATTCATGATAGATTGACATTTTTCCTCCATCACACCCCCCTTTACGACAGCCCGATGATTCAGAAGATTCATGTCACACAGATTATCAACCGAACCGCACATTCCGGCTTTTTCATCATATGCCCCAAAAACAACTCGTGGAATGCGGGCATTTATAATAGCGCCTGTACACATTGGACAGGGTTCGAGACTTACGTAAATCGTGCAGTCATCAAGGCGCCAGGATTCGATTGTGGCTGCCGCGGAAGTAATGGCAATTATTTCCGCATGAGCTGTCGGATCATTGAGGTTTTCTCTCATGTTATGTCCTTTGCCGATGATTGAGTTCTTTCGAATAATAACGGCTCCAACCGGTATTTCCCCTTTATCAAAGGCTCTCTCCGCCTCCTTAAAAGCAAATTCCATCCAATATGCATCATTATAGGGTAAAATATTCATGGCTAATTATAATTATCCTACCTTTCTAAAACAACGTTTCATCACTGAATTTTGAAATTTTTCGACCACTTTATTTTTTGTCCAGTAATAAAAACGAAATTAGTACTTAAACTTTTCTTTAATAATGCTAAATTCACATTGGTCATTTTTAGTGTATTGTTATTAGTGTATTGTTAATGGAAGGATTTTATGTAATGGACCTTGCTATTATTATCGCCTATTTACTGGGCATTCTGATCCTGGGACTGTGGGCTGGTAGAGGAATTAAAAATATCACACATTTCTCTGTCGCCGGTCGTTCATTTGGGAAATGGATAATTTTCGCAACGCTTTCCGCGTCGTTTATCGGTGGCGGTTTTTCAATAGGCAATGCTGAAAAGGTATTCATTTTCGGTATTATAAATATATTCGCCCTATGGGGATTCAGTCTTAAAGAAATACTTGTTTCCTGTTTTATTGCACCCAGAATGGGCAATTACCCTGATGCAATTTCTGTTGGTGATATTATGGAAAAGCATTATGGAAAACTGGCTAAAATCATTACTGGTGTGATGTCGGTTCTGGTTTGTAGCGGAATTTTAGGGGCACAGGTCGGCGCAATCGGGTATATTTTCAATATATTTCTCGGTATCCCACAATTCTATGGAATTCTTATTGGCTGCGGTATTGTGATCATTTACTCGACGGTTGGTGGCATGCGCGCTGTTGTTTTTACCGATATCGTTCAATTTATTGTCCTGGCAGTAGGTATACCAGTTACCTTGATAATTGGCATCCATTACGTGGGCGGTTGGAGGGCAGTTCAATCCGCTGTTCCAGCAAGTCACTTAACATTTCTTGGCACTCAGAAAACACTTCTTCAATTTATCGTTCTGTTCCTATCTTTTATGCTTGGTGAAACCCTGGTTCCTCCCTATGTGCAGAGACTGTTTCTTTCAAAGTATCCAGCCCATACAGCAAAAGCAACGCTCTGGAGTGGTTTGTTTTCAATTCCATTTTTTGCCATAACCGGAGTCATCGGGCTGGTTGCATTGGCCATTAAACCGGATCTTGATCCAAATCTTTCAATGCCGTTTCTAATTAATGAAGTTCTGCCGGTCGGATTAAAGGGTATTGTGATTGCCAGCACCATATCCATCGTAATGTCTTCCGCTGATTCATTTTTGAATGCAGCTTCAGTGGCATTTACCCATGATATCCTTCAACCTGTCAAAAAAGACGTCATGACTGAAAAGCAGTTACTAATCTCCGTAAGATTAATTACCATCTTTGTCGGCATTCTGGCAGTGGTAGTTGCGATAAAAATTAAAAGTATTTTAGACATTCTGCTGTATTCCTATAATTTCTGGTCACCTATAATTCTGGTCCCTTTAGTGACAGCCATTCTCGGAATGAAAACAAACCGGAAGCAATTTATTATTGGTGGCGTATCGGGGATTTCATCCGTATTTCTCTGGAACATTCTGCTGCAAAATCCTGCGGGAATCGACGGACTGATCATTGGTATTCTCGGGAACTTTACAGCTTTTATGTTTGTATATCAACTCGATAAAAAAAACAGAGTTGCGATTCAATAAATTTAAAAAAGGATATTGTCATTATGCTTTCTGATATTTTATTAAAAAACATCTTTCAAACTGCTATCGTCGCTGCACAAAGCGCCGGTCAATTCATCATGGAGAATGTTGATAAGGCGCTAGAAATCAATTTTAAAGGTCGCGCTAATGTTGTAACCAATATAGATCGAGGTGCGGAAAAAATAATTATTTCAATGATTCTTGAATCCTTTCCCGATCATCAAATATTGGCAGAAGAAACGCCGGCGGTTAATACCTCTTCTCCTTTCAGGTGGATTATAGACCCTTTGGATGGAACTACAAATTTTGTTCATCACTTCCCTGTTTTTGCCGTTTCAATTGCAGTGGAATATATGAACGATATAGTTATTGG
>DPVY01000211.1 GCA_003527965.1 Fidelibacterota bacterium | reverse complement strand
TCATTTTCTTGTTTTTTTGTGCCATAGGCATTCCTTCGGAGTAAAAGTTTTTTGCATGATAAATGATCATTATTCAGATCAAATCAGATACTTGATAATTGTTTTTTCTTATCCAGTATCCAACAACCAGTCCCGATAAAATCGGGATTTCGCTTCGCTCAATATCCAGCAACCAGAATCACCCGGACTGGAACAACCTATTTATTTTTCACTTTTATAATTTAGCATTGAAGTTTAGAGCGATGATGAGTAATTTGGAACGCAATTAAGTTGGCATGATAAGAAGAAATAATGACAGCAAGATAAAAAATCACTCCGGGTTAATAAATAAAGACAGAGCGATACATTCCGGGGAAGTTCCTGTCGACAGGTGTTTGATAATAACTTAAAAATTTAAAGGAGTAAATAGATGAAACGCAGATGGCTTTTAATAAGTATTTTGTTTGTTTTTTCAGTCGCCGGTTTCGGACAGCAGATCAAAGTGCTGGAAACTGTTGCAATTCCGTCGGGAAACAACGATTTTATGGCCCCCCGGTTTAGTCCCGACGGCTCGAAAATTCTCTTTACCAAAAGCGGTTTTCACGGACTATGGTTGTATGATCTGTCCGATAAGTCGATCACGCAGTTGAATGATTATACCGGCGCCGGCTATGAACCGGTGTTTACATCCGACGGCAAGCAGGTAATTTTTAAGATTGATGAATATAGCGGTATGAAGAAATATTCTTCTCTGGCGATACAGGCGCTTAACGATAAAAATATCACTTACATCGCCCGCAAAATTCGTTATCTCTCGAATGTTCGTTGGGTAAACAATCATACGGCGGTTTACCGTGACGGCAATGAAGTCAAAGCCTACAATGTGGCGCGCAATGAGTCCGCAAAATCCAATTCCGTTACGACACCCTATGTTTTCATTGAAGACAACAGAATTGTGGTTTATCGTGATGGCAAACGAAAAACTCTTCAACCATTTGGTGAAAAAGGAAATTATATCTGGTTGTCGCTTTCTCCGGATAACTCGCGCCTGCTGTTTACCGTCACAGGGGAAGGCACATTTGTTACCGATCTGGAGGGCAATGTTTTAGCTGATCTCGGTTCTGCCAATGCTCCCAAATGGTCGCCCGACGGAAAGTGGATCGTCTATATGGTCGATGAGGACGACGGGCATACGATGACGGCATCGGACATCTGGGCGGTTTCGAGTGACGGGCAGAAGCGAGTTCAATTGACGAAAACCACAGATAGGATCGAAATGTATCCCTGCTGGTCGCCGGCGATGGACAAGATTGCCTTCGATACCTTTGACGGAAATATTGTATACCTGAAAATAGAAATTAGTAACTGAGGTTAAACCATGAAGCATTTTAGATTTTTTGTTTTACTGATCGGCATAAGTGTAACAACAATATTTGCCCAGGATTTGAGTGGCGTTAAAATCTGCATCGATCCCGGGCACGGCGGTCATGAATCCGACGACCGGAATATGGAATTTGCGGATTTCTGGGAATCTGAGTCAAATCTTAGCAAGGCTTTTCATGTTAAAGAGATATTTGAAAATCTAGGGGCTACGGTAATATTAACTCGTACGGGTAATGATGATGATCCCCCTACTGAGGAATCGTGGGAGGTTCAACCAGCTGATGATCCATCATTGTCTCAACGCGCCGCAATTGCCAACCAGAATAACGTAGATTTCTTTCATTCTATTCACAGTAACGGCTGGAATGGAGAACGTAACAGCACATTAATGCTCTATCCCGGACCAACCGGCGATCCGCGTATCAATGGCCTTGCCGGATATCCATCCAGCCCGATCGAACTAACCTGTGCGAATATTATGGTAAATGAAATTTATACTGCTAACCGTACGACCGGAAAGCAGACTGCCGGCGACTGGACCTTTTATAGAACCGGAGGGCCCTATCTCGGCGTTTTCAGACCTCTGACAATGCCGGGTGTTTTATCAGAAGGTTCTTATCACGATTATCCGCCGGAAACATGGCGCCTGAAAAACCGTGATTATCACAGAAATGAGGCCTATGCTATTGCCCGAACGTTTGTTCAACTGTTTGACAGCACCGATTTTCAATATTCCACGCTAGCCGGTATTGTACGGGACTCCTTTGATAAGGTTGATTATTTTTCCCTGAGCGGCTCGAACGACAAATATTTACCGGTAAACAATATCACGGCGACTTTAAATCCGTTGGGCAAAGTCTATCATGGCGATTCGTTTAATAACGGCTATTTCCTTTTCGATAGTCTGAATGCCGGAGATTATGAGATTATCGTAGAAGCGGAAGGCTATTATCCCGATACCGCCCGGGTAACAATTGGAAGCAGCTTCTACAATTTTAAAGATTTCAAATTGTATTCTAATGTTCCGCCGATAGTGATGTCTATATCGCCTGTTGAGGGCGACACCAGTTTTCCGGCATGGGATCCGGTTGTGATTCAGTTCAGCCGTCCGATGGATACCGCCCTGACCGAAGCCGCTATTTCCATTTCTCCTGAAGAAAATCTGAATTTTACCTGGTTAAATGACAATTTGAAATTAGAGATCCGATCCGACAGCCTGGATTTTCTCAGCAATTATACTATCACGATTGCCGGCACAGCGCAGGATATATTTGGGCATCAGTTTGATGGCAACGGCGATGGAATTGGTGGAGATACCTATAGTTTTTTCTTTAAAACCGGTCCCGAAGATATGGCGGCACCCCAAATTGTACGAATGTACCCGGGACTGAACGCCACAAATATTGAATTGTTACCGGTTATCAACATCACTTTTGATGAGGAGCTGGACACAAGCTCGATTCTGGATGGTATGGTGTTTATGCAGAATTATCCCGAATACGATACGATACCTACTTTTGTTCAGCATTTCGTTGTGAATCACCAAAGCGTTTTTAATGTTTTTCCTTTGCAGGAGCTGGAACACGCTAAATTATATAAAGTTCGGGTAATTAAAGGATTGAGAGATCTTTTTGGGAATGAAATCACACTCACGAAAACCATCACATTCAAAACAGGCGTCGAGCGCTGGATTGAGAAGAAAATCGATGATTTTGAATCCGGACTGACCGATAACTGGTGGGCGCCGGGCAGTAGCGATTCAACTGTTGGACATGATCCCGCAACAGCCAGACTTGAAAATACTGATTATACAAACTTGTTAACCAGCAGTACAAAATCTATGGAGCTTTATTATGATTGGGACCTCAGTTCTTCTGAATGGATTATACGAGAATATCTAGCAGGCGGGGCACCCAGGACTGTATTTTTTAACACAGATTATATTCTTCAAATATACATTTTTGGTGATGGAAGTGGCAATCAGTTTCGGTTTGCAATAGATGAGGGAACATCATCTGTGAACTGGCCGAACCACGAAGTTTCTAAATGGTATACAATTGACTGGATTGGATGGCGACTGGTTGAATGGGATTTGAGTGATCCAAATTCGGTTGGTTCGTGGATAGGAAATGGGATTTTAGATGGGGCTATTTACCGTTTTGATAGTATTCAATTAACACATTTACCGGAAGGAAACGAAACAGGCTCTTTATATTTTGATGACCTGCGGCTTGTTACGGTTGAGACCCTTGGCATTGACAATGAATCTCAGCAAATTGCGGAAGAGTATATCCTTCATCAAAACTACCCCAACCCCTTTAATCCGTCGACCACCATATCATTTACTTTAGCGCAGCCGTCCAATGCCCGGTTGGAGATATTCAATATCCGTGGTGAGAAAGTTCGATCGTTGGCAAATAAATATTTTCACGCCGGTTATTGGACTGCCGTGTGGGACGGTAAAAATGACAACGGGCTGTCTGTTCCGAGCGGTATGTATATGTACCGCCTGATAACATCTTCCGGGGTTCAGGCCAGGAATATGCTGCTGCTAAAATAACAAACAGCCGCCCCGGATATTGCGAAGCAAAAGGGAGCAGAATTGGAGAAATGGAGTATTGGAGTAATGAAATTTGATATTTGTTCCGATCTAAAGGATCCCTTTCGGGGCAGGAACTCCTCTGGAGCAATCTGAAATCTCCAATCATTTCAGGACGTGAGTGTCTTGTCCTAAAATAGT
>DPVY01000060.1 GCA_003527965.1 Fidelibacterota bacterium | reverse complement strand
TATTATAAATTTCGAAAATAAGGGTATGAACTGCGAAACTTGAATACTTTATATTCTAAATGAAGATAAAAACTAGCTGGAAATTTCCCAGATATTATTTCTTGAAATTAACTCTTGACCATCAAGAAATAATCTTCTGCCTGCTCCACCTTTCCTGAAATCGACAACAATATCAACATGCTGAGCGGATTTATTAAAAACCCCATCACGGGCAAGTTTCTCGATCCTCTGCTTGCTTTCTGCGGATTCGGTATCACGCACGTAGCAATCCGGGTAACTTTCGCCGATGGCGATATGCAGCGTCCCACCGACCTTTTCCACGAATAACGGATGTTTTAAGGCAACGGTCAAACCCTGGTTCATCCCCAGAGCCACTTCACCCAACCGGTGAGAGCCGTTATCGGTTTCGATAATTTTCTTAAGTGCTTCGTATTCTTTATCGGCTTTGTAAGCGACGATTTTACCCTTGGCAAACTTCAGGTAAATCCCCTGGATTGTTACACCGTTATAAAACACCGGCAGATCAACGAATATTTCTCCTGCCACGCTGTTGGCGTCGGGGCTGGTATATACTTCGCCGTCGGGAAAATTGCGCTCGCCGAAGCATTTCACCGGGAAACGTCCGTCAATGCTCATTGTTAATGTTAAAATATTTCCGGTTTCCGGACATTCCGTTTCGATCCGCACAGACTTACTTTTATCAATCAGCCGGGCAATGGGTTCTTCCTTTGTCTCCAGTTCTTTGGGATCGGTCAATGATGTAGTGACGACAATATTGGTGTATTCTTCCAAAGTCATGCCTTCCATGTCGGCAAAAGCCTGAGTGGGATAAAGGGTTAGTACCCAGGGTTTTGCCAGACGAATTTGCTTGAAGGGCATATCAGCTTTCATCAGCGCGCTGCCGGTTTCGTCGGGCAGATTGGCAAAGAGTTCCGGCGCTTCGGCGCCGAGAATTTCAATATATTTGGTCATATTTTCGTAGCGCTCTTTATGCCAGACCGGTGTTTTCTTAATCTGCGCCACACTGCCTTGTCTGGCAATAGAAGCGCCCCAGACCTGTCCGCGGTTATTGTCCGGCGGAATCATATAAACATCGGCAATGGCGCCGGCGGCAAATATTTTATCCTGCAATACCGACATCAGCGGCCAGGCTACATATTCGCCTTTGACCATGATGATATCGTCGGGAGAAATTCCTCCCAGTGAATGATTTAATAAATAATCAGCCCAGATTTCCAGGTCCTTTTTATCAATTTTTGGGTACATAATAATCTCCTCTTTGTTTTTTATCGCTGTAAAATACCACATGGAAAAATGGATGTCAAACGCCATCTCGAATAAAATGAATATTTAAAATGGCTACTGACAACTTTTTGCCATTCAAATAATCGAAAATATTACTCAAAAAAGTGACAATAATTCTGGCTATTAATTATTTTGTTTTTATCTTTTAACAATTACCAAAGGAGGGATATTTGAAACGACGTGAATTTATAAAAACCAGCGCTGTTTTGGGAACGGGAGTCGCATTGTTGCCGGGTTGGTGGCAAGCCTGCCAATCCTCTAAAACAGTTCAAGGATCGGTTGAAAATATGGAAGCATTGTTTGGTATTACAAAAGAAAAAATGAAAGAGCTGCTCTCTGTGGCATTGTCCAATGGTGCCGAGCACGCGGACCTGTATTTCGAGTACAAGATTAGTTCTTCTCTTAAATTTGAAGACGAAATCATTAAAGATGTCAGTCACGGGATTATCCTGGGGCTTGGCGTTCGAGCTGTCAAAGGGGAGCAGGTCGGCTACGCGCATACGGACGATCTCGATTTCGACAAAATGAAAGAGGCGGCTAAAGCGGCTTCATTTATTGCTAATAATGGTGGCAAGGCTAAAATCGCCGTTATTCAAAACAGCCGCAAACTCGATCTCTATAGTTTAAATCAACTCAGCGTCGATTGCGATCTTAATCGGAAGATTCGGCTAATCAGCGAAGTAAATGACGCCGCCCGTGGATATGACAACAAAATCACCAAAGCGACTATTCGCCTGGCTGATGAGATGAAGCAGATCATGTACATGGATTCCAGCGGGAAATTTTTCACCGATGTGCAACCTATGATTATGCTGCGGGCAAGTGTTGTCGCTGAAGCCGGTGATAACCGCCAGGGTGGTTACTCCGCTCGCGGCGGCAGAGTTGGGCTTGATTTTTATAATCAGAATGATAACCGACCTGCCGACATAGGCTCAGAGGCTGCTCAAATCGCCGTGACAAATCTTGAAGCTGTGCCTGCTCCCGCCGGACCTCAGGTTGTTGTCCTTGGACCGGCTGAAAGCGGAGTGCTTTTGCATGAAGCCGTCGGGCACGGTCTCGAAGCCGACTTCAACCGCAAAAACCTCTCCAACTACGCGGGCCAAATCGGTAAGAAAGTCGCTGCGGAAGGCTGTACGATTATCGACTCCGGCATTATTCCCAATTTGCGCGGATCTATCAACATTGACGATGAAAGCAATCTGCCTACCGAATCGGTTTTAATCGAAAACGGTATCCTGCGGGGCTATATGCACGACAGCATTTCCGCTAAGGTTATGAAAGCCGCACCTACGGGCAACGGTCGACGTCAGTCTTATGCCTACCCGCCGATACCCCGCATGACCAATACTTATATGCGCGGCGGTAATTACGATCCCGAAGAAATCATCGGTTCAGTCAAATACGGCGTCTACGCCAAACGTTTTGGCGGCGGGCAGGTAGACATTACCAAGGGTGATTTTACCTTTGGTGTTTATGAAGCCTATCTGATCGAAAACGGCAAATTAACGACGCCCCTTAAGGACGTTACGCTGATCGGCAATGGTCCCGAAGTCATGCGCAATGTGACTATGGTGGGCAACGATCCGACCATGTCCAAAGGTGGCTGGAATTGTGGCAAGTCCGGTCAGACAATGCCGGTGACCCTGGGAATTCCTACTGTCAAAGTCCGTGAAATAACCGTCGGCGGAACGAAAGCGTAGAGGTGAATAATGAGTCAATATAAAGAAATAGCAGAATTTATTATCAAAGAAGCCCGGAAAAACGGTGCCGACCAGGTCGA
>DPVY01000282.1 GCA_003527965.1 Fidelibacterota bacterium | reverse complement strand
GCTATTTAAATGCTTTAATCCACAATTTTATATATTTCCGCACTGCTCTTGGCTTCAAACAACTGTTCACGGATCAGCGGATTTTTTAGCAAGCGGGAAATCCGCGAGAGTGTCTGAATGTAATCAGTATGTTGATCTCGTCCGGCTATGATTAGTACAATAATTCTGACCGGGATATTATCGAGGGAATCGTAATCCTCGATACCGCTTTCATTTACCGCAAAAGCCACATTTATTTCATGAATCGAATTCAAGCGAACATGAGGAACGGCTATAGATAAGCCAATTCCGGTACTCATAAGCTGTTCCCGTTTAAATACGGCATCCGCTAGCTCTGCCCGGCTACTTAAATTCGGAATATCGGTACATAAGTCAATTAATTGGTTTAACGCGGCTTCTTTTGTAGTAGAATGAAGCAAAACGGTGCGTTCGGGTTTTAATATTGCGGAAAGTGAGGGAAAATCGGAAGACGGCAGGTGAATACGTGGTGATAACTTATGAGAAACCCACTCCTCAATATCATCTCGTTTAAATCGCCATGATGTTCCAAGTTTTCCCCCCGGTAACTCGCCTTTACTGGCCCATTCGTATACGGTTCTCTCAGAAACCCGAAGGTAACTCGCAACCTCATCCAAGGTCATTATCTTATCCATTTGTTGTTCCTTTGTCTAATACAAATTATCAATATGCGGCGGAATATATCACTATTTGCATATATTTGCAAGAATTTGCAATGAAACAGCGGGAATATGCGAAATATTTAATAATTTATTACAGTGCCAGTAGCCGGGTTTTGAATGTTTGTCGGATTGGGCTGTTAACTGGAAATTCTATTATCATTTATAATAGACCATTTTTGTCGTAACCAAATTCGCTTTTGGGTATCTGATAGAGAGAACAACAATATTGAAAGGATTTGAAATGACAAAACATCTCACAAAAGAAGATTTTCTGAAAGAAGTATTTGACTTCGAAAATAATTCCGAATGGAAGTTTGCCGGGGAGATTCCCTGTCTCATTGATTTTTATGCCGACTGGTGCGCACCATGTAAAATGATTGCCCCTATTCTTGAAGAAATTTCGGAAGAATATGCCGGGTTAATAAATGTTTATAAGGTCAATACTGAAGAACAACAGGAACTTGCCGCTGCTTTTGGAATACGGAGCATTCCTTCTTTGCTTTTTGTGCCAAAAGAAGGCAAACCGCAAATGGCTGCCGGAGCACTGCCAAAAACGAATTTAGAGGAATCTATTCGTGACGTTTTAGGTGTTGTCAAAACTGAGGTCACAGCCTAAGCGATCTAACCGGGATATATCGACGGTTTGTAAAAAATACTATTGTTATTTCTTGATTCTTGCTCTATAATCAATTAAAATAGAGCAGATGAGATTAGGGATAAAGTCATAGAAATTTAAAAGCACACATATTTCACATTTTGCAATATTTTTTGAAAAATACCCTTTCGGCTTTTTAAACTGATAAGAAAATTAGCAATAAATAAAGAGTTAATTCTATTGCATTTGTTGCCAGTCACGCATGTAATATAACTTTAGAGCATAACTTTAACTTGCTGATAGTCAGACAGTAACAAGGAATTATAATTGATATGGCAATGGCATAAAGTAAAGTGGATATTTGTGTAAACAAAGTCCCTAAAAATTGATGAATCGGAAGTTTCAATTGCTGATGCCAAAATCATGCTGTTAATAAATTTCAAATAAATGAATGAAAGGAATTTAAATGAGAATATTAATCCATGAAGATTATGAAAAACTCAGCAATTGGGTGGCTCATTATATCGCCGGGAAAATTAACACAGAAAAACCGACTGCCGAAAAACCATTTGTATTGGGGCTGCCGACCGGGTCGTCTCCTATCGGAATCTACCAAGCGCTTGTAAAACTGTACAAGGAAGGTAAAGTATCATTTAGGAATGTTGTAACATTCAATATGGATGAATATGTCGGTATCCCGGAAGATCATCCGGAAAGTTATCACTATTTCATGTGGAACAATCTGTTCAGACATATCGATATCCCCACAGAAAATATCAATATCCTGGATGGGAATGCTTCTGATCTGGAAAAAGAATGTCGTGACTATGAGAGAAAAATAAATAAGATCGGCGGAATTGACTTGTTCCTGGGTGGAATCGGACCCGATGGGCATATTGCGTTTAATGAACCTGGTTCATCACTCTCATCCAAAACACGCATAAAAACCCTTACGTATGATACGATTCTGGCGAATTCACGCTTTTTTGATAATGACATTAACAAAGTGCCGAAAACAGCCCTGACTGTTGGTGTCGGAACTGTGATGAGCGCCAAAGAGGTTTTAATTATCATCAACGGCTATAAAAAAGCCCGGGCGTTGCATAAAGTTGTAGAAGAAGGTGTCAATCACATGTGGACAGTTTCAATGCTTCAATTGCATGAACACGGTATTATCTGCTGTGACGATGAAGCCACCATGGAGATGAAGGTCGGCACGGTTAAATATTTTAAAGACATTGAACATAAAGCATTATCTGAACG
>DPVY01000077.1 GCA_003527965.1 Fidelibacterota bacterium | reverse complement strand
CCTGTATATCCACAGCTCGTTCTATCAGAACCGGCAGCGCTTCCTGGAATTGATAATTACGAAATGTCCGGGCTGGACCTATTCGTTTTTTTATCAACAATGTATCAGAAGTTAATTTGGGTATCAGCTCTTCCCGCAGCCATTCGACAGATCGTTGAGAAGATCGCTCGAACCTTTGTAATAATTCACGATTAGCCATAACATCAGGGAAATTTTTAATCTCTTCCCGAAAATACAAATTTGCCTTATCATAACCGATTTTCTCAATAGCCGATTTTGCCGTATAGGAAACCCGTTTTGAAGGATCGGAAATGGCAGCCTCTACCAGCACCGGCAGATAATCTTCCCGACCGACAACCCCCATCCAATTCACAGTAAATCGCCGGATTAATTCGTAGGGATCGTTTACCGATTTAAAAAGAATTTCTTCAAAGGGTTTTGAGCGCAGATCGGCAAGGCACTTTAACGCGCTCAGGCGGACAATATACGAGGGATCATTTTCATAAATTGTAATCAGTTGCGGTTCCACAGCGGTTTTTTTTAGCTGGTATAATTTGCGGACAGCTAACGATTTAAGCGGAATCTCGTCGCTTTTCAGCAGTTTTTCCCAAAACCTGATTTTATGGTCTTGCCGGGCGATAATCCGGCCCCAATCCTTCCGATCAGGGTTCGTAAACCGGAATGTCGGGTCACCAATAATATGGTTTTCCAGGTAATTGCGCTCCCGGTGCCACTGCCCGATACGGATATTGTAATTTAACAGCCCCAGGCCTTCGTCTGCCCAGACATCCTGTTTAACATTTACGGAGTTGGCAATCCCGGCAACTGTTGAGCCATCACCAAAGACATACGCACCTGCCATATAAGGTGTCCGGATAAATGCGCCGTTAAAACATTGATCGAAAATAATAATTTCTGCCCCTGGCTTAAACAGCGCAACGTCGGTAACATCCATGTCCAGTTTGGCTGAATAAAGCGAATCTGCATAGATTACCGAATCTTCAAAAGCCCCCTCGAACCACGCTTCCGGAATTCCGTGTTGGGCCATGTAATATTCTTTGGCGGAATCGACAGGCTTTTTACGGCGCCTTGCTTCCCGTAATTTATTCCTTACAAACAGTTTGATAGCGTCAACGTTCTGGTTGATACTTCCGGCGCCGGGGTAGCCGATTAAATACTGAGCCTCAACGCCGCCGTGGGCATGAAAGAGCGCGAAATCAAGTTCATCCTGCTCCAGCTCATTGATGAGCCTGGTTTTCATTTCCGGGGACATCTCGTGATACAGCGAAATAAGCGAGCCTCCGGGTTCATGCAGATGGGGAAATTGTTCTCTCAAGGATAATGATTCCCCTTCCCAGGCACTAAGAGCTTCGGAATTATAGCCGTGTCCCGTAAATCTCAGCATGTTATCCAACCGGTTAATCTCCCTTTTTTGAGCGGCAACTCGAAACAGATATTTTTCCAGAACGTCGTATTTTTCATCGCCGGCAAGCGGTGCTTTGATACGACCGGAATAAATTTCCCGCTCCACTTTCTGAGGAGAATCACAGACCAGCGAATAATAATACAACAGCGGATTGCTTGTATCCTGCTCAATAAAATTGAATTGCAAATCAAAATCATCGTAGAACCGGTCCGAAGGAATCGATGATCGGACAAAGGGATAACGCTCCTGATCCATCTTAAACGCCGAGGCCATGTGCTGAGCATCGCGGAGCATTGCTATCGGAATATCTCCAACAAACACAACCCCTTCCAACGTCGGCGTAGACTGCTTTAACTCAATAATAGTATTCCGAACCTCCATAGGGTTCGACCAGTTGTTGATATAAATAAAGGTCGATAAACCGTCTGCCTCCACGGCATCCCGGTAGGCCAGAACCGCCTTTTCGATTTTTTGAAAGGATTCCGTATCAATAATTATTGCAAAATGACACGGTTTTTTTAAAACAGGCTGAATAATCCGAACTTCGGCAAAAAGTTGACTTAGCGCGAATAGAAAAATCCCACATATTATAGATTTACGTCTCATGTTTTCCTCAAATATTAATTGCCTGGATTACAAACCTAATTGTTCAAAGGATAGAACCAATGCAAGCAGGTCTCGGTTTTTCTTGTCAATGTTGGAAGTGCCAATCGGCACAATATGGTGATAATCGGCTTCGAGAATCACCCGTTTCCGTTTCCCGAGGACAATCCGGGAACTTATCCAGACATCCTGAAATTCGGCTCCGAAATAATCTTCATCGAAACGGGTCACAGTCTGGTAATAAAACCCGACTTCCCGGGGCAGTAAAACGGTACTCTCGGACACTATCATCCGGTCGGTACCAAAGTTAAGCTGTCCGGAATTTTCTTTTATCAATGGAAATGTAGCCCGGATTTCCGCGCTGATGATTGTGCCGGGGAAGTAATCAAGAATTCCGTTGAATTTATCGGTTCGTTTCAATGTTTGCGAGGTTGCCGACAGACAGGGCGCGAACCGGAAGGAATTATTAAGATGAAAGTCCATTTTGATTCCCCCGGAGATATTCCGTGTAATTTGTTCATAGATTTCAACATCAAAATCCGGATGATCGGCGACATGTTTGTGCAACATGCCCGATGAAAACAAGATCATATTCATTGGAGTAGCGAGCTTAAAAAGCAGTTCCGCAGAATACCGGTAACGTTTGGATCGCCAGCCGCCCTGCTCAATAGGATAAGCACCACCATCAACATTATCGGCAATAGTGTTTTCATATGTGGTCTGGAATATCAGTTGATCAGGAAAAACGGCTTTTAGAAGACCATCTATTGAAATTGAAAATCCTTCAATTGTCATTAACCTTTCTTCACTGGTTTGTCCTCGGAAAATCAATGGCGTATCCAGACCTCTCAACTTGAAAAATAGCGGAGTTTTTTCCTGATCCAGGCTATATTTTGAAGTAATCATTATTTCCTGAAAATCGAAATACTGCAGAGTGACACCAAACCTGGAATCACCATAAGGGATAAAACCGCTTCCCAAACTGATTGACAAATCACGATGTTTTACCCTGGGCCGGGGAAACAGGTCTTTGAATTCTTCGTCTACGTTATAATAAATACTGATTCCCTGGTATAACCGGTTTTTCCATAACGCCTTCGAAATACTGACCTGCCATAATAAGCCGTTTAAATCAAATCCGCCGACTGAACTGTCAGCCATTACAAAAGGCATTCCTTTATAAGGTTGCCGATTATGAGTCCACGCCTTCTCTTTTATATTCTGATACCGGTAAGCAAAAGTACCGGAGAATAGTGTTTTCTCACCTAAGATTT
>DPVY01000041.1:350-3402 GCA_003527965.1 Fidelibacterota bacterium | reverse complement strand
TCAGGGGGTCGTATCAGAATAGATATCTCGATATAAAGAGGATTAAGACCTCTTCGAGATAATTCGTAGTTAAGTTTCCGTATCTGGTGAAAGTTCGCTCCACTTCTTTCCATCATCCCTCATTGGATCAACGCCAGTATATTCAAAATACCTCTGCAGACAAATATCACAATACTTTGTATCAATTTCCATCAGGTAGGCAATCCTATTTGATTTCTCAGCCGCAATGATCGTCGTTCCAGCACCACCAAATAGATCTAAAACAATCTCATCTCGCTTTGTATAAAGTAAAATATGCCTTAACGGCACTTCAACCGGAAAACTCGCGCAATGCTTTTCCTGGCTTGCATTACCCCGGATATCAGCCCAATAACTTCTTACCGCCCACTTTTTACCCGTTTTGTTATGCCCACGCTGTTTACCGTCTCTGTTATAAAATGTCTCCAGTATATTTATGTCCTCATCGTTTAATATATCATCAAATTGAAGTTCGTCACCTTCATCGTTCTCGTAAGTTCCAAAAAACTCGCAATGCTGATCTATCATGTCGGTCTTGGGTGATATTGACAGCAATTGCCCTTCTTTAAGCCAATGCCTTATATGCCGCAGGTTCCAGCCCAGTTCATAGAATACGTTCGTCCATTTATCAATCAGCAACAATACCTGTCTCTTATTTTTTTTATCAAAAGATGTCGTAAAGCCGGTACTCGTATTTATTACGATCCGGCTTCTGTCCTTCCGTACCGCCATGTTATAAGAAATGCAGATGTTTTTGATAAATTCATCTATCTCTTTGACGCTCTTTTGCGTTTCATATTCCTTGCCAACCCAATAGGGTGGCGAAGTAAATCCTAATGTTGCCTGTTTATTTCCCATAAGTTTTTTAACATCATCGATGTTTATACTATCACCACACATTAATTTATGCTTTCCAAGGGACCATATATCACCCGGCTTTACTATTTCAGCTGGCGCTTCCGGTATGCTGTTTTCCTTATCCGGTTCATCGGCTACGACACTATCCAGCATAAACAGCTCTTCTTCTGTAAAGCCCCACTCTATCAGATCCTTTTCATCAAATATATTGGCCAGCATGTCCCAATTAAAATTTCCAGCTATATTTTTATTCAAGCGGATATTGAGTTCTTCCATTTCTTCGTCTGTTAATTGCCTTTCCGGGTAGTAGCAATCCACATCCTTTATGCCCTTATTTTCAAGTACCTTCTTCCTGCCATGTCCTCCACAAATCACATTATCAGTATTAACAACCAACGGCTCCGCCAAGCCAAATTTTTCAATTGATTTAGTTAAGTCCGCCATCCCTTTCTCCGTCAAATCCCGTGGATTATTTTCATACTCTTTTAATTCCGATAGTTTCACCTTTTTCAATATCCATTTCATGTTACAATCTTCCACTTGTTAAGTTTTCTTTTAGGCGCATTTTTCTCAATTTCCATCACTATATGATGCTTACCCCTATATGCAGATACAAGCCCTGCAAATTCAGGTACTTCAATAAAGCCAACAATATTAGAGGGAACAACGTACCAAAAGTTAGCGGGATAATTGCCGTTTTTTAGCCTATCCATTTTCAACTCTTTCTTGCCGTCTGCCCTGAAATCGGAGATTGTAAGTTTTATTTCAAACTCATGTAGATAATCGGATCGTGTCAGCATTAGAAAATCAAATTCGATTTTTTGGTAAAACCCGAAAGATGATGGATAAAAGCCGTTGTTAAAAAACGCCTTACCGTTGCTATACTTCCACTTATACAGTCCTTTAACTATCTCCCTCTCGGTCAATTTAAAACCCTGCCCTCTTTTTTATCCTTTTCCGCCTGTAATTTCATTGTCCTTGCCAGTTCCCTTTGCGCCTGTGTTCTGTCCAATTTCTCAAATTCAATATTAACATCATACGCCGGAAAAATTTCAAAAGGTTTCTTTAACTTCACATTAACAAAAGATGTATTAATCAAATCATAGACCGTGTCCATTCTCTGTTGCACCGTCTCAATATAAGTCCTTCTCGCCGCCTCATACATATTTGATTCATATTCCACCTCCCCAAAATCATTTTCTATAATCTGGTACAGTAAAACGGCAGTTAATGTATTTTCCAATAATTCAATAACACGATCCGGTTTTTCAAATTCGGAGGCGTTCTCAAAATCAACATCAGATACATATCCGCGATTAATTTCCAGTAGCCACATCGGTATAGTTGATGAAGTCATTCCCATATTGGCAATGATAAACAGCGTTAAGTTCTTTTGAGATAGATACATCTTTTTAATTTTGCTCATAATGCTTTCCCCTTTTTAAGCCTTTTAAGTATTTCAACAAATTCTTCTGCTTTCATTCTTGTATCTCCAATTCTATTCTCGGCACAAAACCGTAATATTTCTTAACATTATCCATCGCAACTATCCGACTATCGTCGCTAAAAACAATCCCGGAAAGCGAATCAATGAGTCCTTTGAAAAGATTGTCTGTCAGGTCAGGACGTGTTTTTTTATATACGATTTCTCCATCTTTAATCTTTTTTAAGTCACGCTTCCGCATTGACTTCGGCGGCACAAATATAAAGTGACATTTGGTTATGAATATTTCGCCCTGAAATAGTACAAAGCCTTTTGGAAGTTGCTGGATTGCCTGTGCCCTGATGTTATTCTCAGCGGTCTTGATTTTCGCTGGTGTATATGCAAATCCCGAGCATGTAAATCTCGTGCTCTGCTTTGCAAATGGCTTTCCGAAAAATACAAATTTCATTTTAATTCCTTTTTGCAAATTTTCTCAATAAGCATTCTCTGTGCCAATCTATAGCCTCTTTTAATTCAGCAACCATTTTGTCGCAATCTTTACGATAAGTTATTGCAACGGCTATATCAGAATAGATATCTCGATATAAAGAGGATTAAGACCTAAACAAGCTTCTGATTGTAATTCTTCGTAATTAGCTATCAGAAGAGATATCTCGATATAAAGAGGATTAAGACTGGATGTTGGCGACCGCTATTAGGTCTACTTTTTCAAATCAGAATAGATATCTCGAT
>DPVY01000041.1:0-202 GCA_003527965.1 Fidelibacterota bacterium | reverse complement strand
GGCTATAATATCATCTTTGAGATTATCTATTTCGTTATCTATAAACTTTTTCATTGTTTAACTCCTTTTTCTCTAAATGAATATCCACAAAATCCGGAAATTCATACATATTTCCTGCTGGTTCCGGATTACAATCTTTTTTAAATGTTAAATTCCCATCAACATTATATTTTTGATTTAGGGCTTTTGTTAATTCCAGCAC
>DPVY01000196.1:10770-17232 GCA_003527965.1 Fidelibacterota bacterium | reverse complement strand
AAAAACAGTGGAGAGGAGACACGCAGCTAGTGATTAGAACAAGGTTTGCTCCCAGTCCAACGGGTTATCTGCATGTCGGCGGTTTACGAACTGCTCTGTATAATTATCTCTATGCCAAAAAACATAAGGGCGTGTTTATTCTAAGAATCGAGGATACCGACCAACAGCGAAAAATTGAAGGGGCTGTCGAAAACCTGATCCGCACTCTAAAATGGGCCGGCGTCTGTCACGATGAAGGGCCTGATATTGGTGGAGAATTCGGCCCATACATACAATCACAACGCCTGTCCGTTTACCGTGAACATATCAATCAGCTGATTGAAGCCGGACATGCCTATCACTGTTTCTGCAGCCCCGATCGACTGAAATCCCTTCGGGAACAGCAGATCGCGGAAAACCAAAATCCCCGTTATGATAATCACTGTCGAAAGCTTTCCAAAGACGAAGCGGAACAGCGCATTGCCGCCGGTGAATCGTCTGTCGTGCGCATGAAAGTGCCGACAAGTGGTTTTATCGAGATTTACGATCTGGTCCGCGGAAAAGTCTCCTTTGCCTGCGATTTACTTGAAGATCAAATACTGCTTAAATCCGATGGATTCCCCACATATCACCTCGCGAATGTTGTAGATGATCATTATATGCAGATCAGCCATGTTATCCGTGGCGAAGAGTGGCTTCCCAGCACACCCAAGCACAAACTCCTCTATGAATACTTTGGCTGGAAACTGCCGCAGTTTGCCCACCTGCCCCTCTTGCTAAATGCGGACAGAAGTAAATTATCCAAACGTCAGGGCGATGTTGCTGTTGAGGATTATCTTCGAAAAGGGTACTTGCCCGAGGCCCTGATCAATTTCCTGGCGCTCCTGGGCTGGAATCCGGGGACAAACCGGGAAATATTCAACCTTGAAGAGTTGATCCAGGCATTTTCCCTGAAACGAATCAACAAAGCCGGCGCCATATTCAATCTGGAAAAACTGCAATGGATGAACGGTCAGTATATACGAGGTCTTAAGCCGGAAAATCTACTTAAACTGGCAGTCCCATATCTTCCGGACGATAAAGATTGTCAAGAGTGGCCCAAGGATAAACTCAGCGACATTTTACAGCTGTTACAACCCTATTTGACCACATTGAGTGACATTCCGGAAAAAGGATCGTTTTTCTTTAATGATCCGGTACTATCTGAAAATCCCGAGCTGCAAGATTTGATACGGTCCCCTGAATTTCACACCATCTTAACATCACTGAAAAACCAGATTGTCAAGGTTGGGACTCTGGATAGCGCCGCGTTTTATTCTATGGTAAAAACCGTTCAGCAGGAAACAGGCGTCAAGGGTAAACAATTATGGACGATAATCCGGGTGGCAATTATTGGCAAAGAACACGGGCCCGACATTAGTAAGATTGCCGAAATTCTCGGGAAAGATCGCTTTTTAAAACGCCTGGACGCCGCAATACAAATAAATGGATAGACCGTCTCATATAATCCGTTCAAACGCCAAAATTAATCTGTGTCTGCGAATAACCGACCAACTGCCAAACGGTTACCACACGCTCAGCACAATCTTCCAGGAAATCGATCTTCACGATATTATAACTTTTACACCTTCCGGGAAATATATTCTAAGCTGTAGCGATCCGAATATCCCTTGTGATGGTAGTAATTTGTGTTCAAAAGCGTATATGGAAATGAAGCAATTGGCTCCACAGACCCCGAACTGGCATATTCATCTTCAGAAAACTATTCCGGTGGGAGCTGGGTTGGGCGGCGGCAGCTCAAATGCAGCTACCGTCATTAAATTTTTAAACGAACAGTGGGAATTAGGACTTAATGAACAACAACTAATCCGGAAAGCCGCAAAGATCGGCGCCGATGTTGCTTTTTTTATCCATGGCAAGACCCAGGGAGCTGAGAGAATTGGCGACCAACTAATACCGTTGAAATTACCCCGGCAGTTCACTTTGCTGTTGATCTGCCCCGCCATTCATATTTCCACAAAATGGGCTTATCAACAATTCAACTTGACAAAGAGGAAAGAAGGCTATAAATTTCAGGACGTTTTTGAATCGGGTAAGATTCAATGGTCGCTGTTTGAAAATCAATTTGAGTCTGTTGTTTTTTCAACATATCCAGAAATCGGCAACATCAAGACGCTTCTTATAAAAGAAGGAGCTCAATATGCCGGTTTGTCGGGAAGTGGTTCGACTGTGTTTGGAATTTTTAAAAACAGAAACAACGCAGAACATGCTCGAAAAGCTTTCGACAGACACACAACATTTATATCAACGCCAATATCTTAATAGAAAAACAACTTAAATAATTCGGGGATCGTCCAATGGCAGGACTGCGGCCTTTGGAGCCGTCAATCTTGGTTCGAATCCAAGTCCCCGAGCAATTTTTAATATGAAGAAGAGTTTATGAAAAATAAAGCGCGAATATTTTCCGGGAGATCAAATCCTGACCTGACCAGGGGAATCAATGAAATCCTGGGGATGCCAACGGGTAAAATTGCATTAGGCAATTTCAGTGACGGTGAAATCTGGATACGCATCGAAGAAAATATCCGGGGGACCGACGTTTTTATCGTTCAGCCTACGAATCCGCCCGCCGAAAATATTCTTGAATTACTCTTAATTATCGATGCCGCCCGGCGGGCATCGGCAAAGCGCATTACTGCCGTTATTCCCTATTACGGATATGCTCGGCAGGACCGCAAAGATCAACCGCGGGTTCCCATTTCTTCCCGCCTGATTATGGATGAAATTGTCAATGCCGGCGCCGATCGTATTGTCGCCATGGATCTGCATTCCACCCAGATTCAGGGATTTGTCAATATTCCTTTTGACCACCTTTATGCCAAAGGGATATTTATTGAGCCGCTAAAAAAATTAACTGCCGGCAAGGATTTCACGATCGTCGCTCCCGATGTGGGCGGGATTAAATTTGCCCGGTCTTATGCTCAGATTCTGGGCTTTCCGTTATCAATTATCGATAAACGACGTCCCCAACCCAATCAGGCTGAAGTAATGAATGTTATCGGTGAATGTTGTGTAAAAAATGCATTGTTGATTGATGATATGATCGATACCGGCGGAACCGTAGTACAGGCGGCCCGGTTATTAAAAGAAAATGGTGCCGAAACGATAGTTGTAGTTGCCACTCACGGTCTGTTTTCCGGAAACTGTGTGCAGCATATGATGGACGCCCCCATCGATAAAGTTATCGTTACCAACAGTCTGTCTATACCCCGCGAGCGGGTCTTCCCTAAATTGGAAATCCTATCCGCCGCACCAATGCTGGCGGAAGCAATAAAACGCATTCATTTTGAACAATCCATTAGCACATTATTTGATTTTTAACAATAAGGAGATTTTTAAATGGCTGATTATAATCTAAAATCAGAATTACGCACCAATACGTATAAAGGTGTAACAAAACTTTTACGCAAACAGGAAAAAATCCCGGCTGTTTATTATTTTCACCGGGAAAAACCGATCACTTTAAGCGTCGATTTAAAAGCATTAAAAGCCGCAATTCACTCCGGAGCGAGTATTTATGAGATCCAGATTGGTAATAAAAAACATAAATGCATCTTGAGAAACGTCCAA
This sequence comes from Fidelibacterota bacterium, assembly GCA_003527965.1. Taxonomy (GTDB): domain Bacteria; phylum Fidelibacterota; class UBA2242; order UBA2242; family UBA2242; genus DPVY01. Next base: position 13,623 of record DPVY01000196.1, on the reverse strand, counting down.
TACAATCCGGTAACTGAAGAAATAATTCATGCTGATTTCATGGGAATTACTATGAAGGAAGACATTAATGTTAATGTTCCCATCCATCTGGAAGGTACCGCTATTGGCGTCAAGGATTTTGATGGTGTGTTAGCGCAACAGATCTGGGAACTGAATATCAAATGTAAAGCCGGTGATATTCCTGATGTGATAACCATAGATGTCACCGGACTAAACATCGGAGATTCTATCAGCGTTGCCGATATCTCTATAGAGAATGTGGAAATTATAACGCCCGCGACATCTTCGATTGTATCTGTTATAAAAGCTACTGGCGCAAAGGCTGAAGAAGAAGCGGCTGAAGAAGCTGAAGAGCCTGAAGAGACTGAAGAAACCACCGAATAACTATAGAATTGTCCATGATAGCCGGATTTTTCACAAGACGCCCTTTAGCTGCAACCATAAACGTTCAGAAAGTCATTATGGGGCTTGGCAATCCGGGGAAACAATATGAAAAAACGAGACACAATTTCGGATTTATGGTAGTCGATCAATTGGCAGATAAAAAACAGCTATCATGTTGCTCCTCCGGGAAACCCTATGTCTGGAGCGAAACAGATATTGCTTCAGTCGGGGTTTGTCTGTGTAAGCCGCTGACCTATATGAATAACAGCGGAGTTGCCGCCCGCGACATTTTGCATAGTTACAGCCTGACACCTGAAGATCTGCTGGTTATCTATGATGATATCGATTTGCCTCTTGGAAAGGTTCGTTTGAGAAAACGCGGTTCTTCCGGCGGGCATCGGGGTATTCAATCTATTATCGATCAGTTAGAGAGCCGGGAATTTCCCCGCTTACGCCTCGGGATTGGTCCTCAGGATGAAGGCGTTGCCGCCGAAGATTATGTTCTGGATAATTTTCGTAAAGCCGAATTACCGATAGCTAAAAATGTAATCGATACTGCGATAAAAGTAGCCGAAGATTTCCTTTCTTGTGATATTGAACATATTATGAATAGATACAATAGACAGGATCTTACAGAGTTATCAAAGGGAGAGGCCTCATAATGGTTGCCGAAACACCCTTGAACTGGATTTATGTTACAATTGTCACCGGTATAGCGGCATTGGTATTCGCTTTCACAAGGGCCATTTGGGTCTCTAAACAAGACGCCGGAAATGATACGATGCAGACCATCGCCAGGCATATCCGCGAAGGTGCGATGGCCTTCCTATATCGGGAGTATCGGGTATTAATTATCTTTTTAGCGGCAGTGTCGGTATTGCTTTTAATTGGCAATGAGGGTTGGAACCGCTTAGTTGCCGTTTCCTTTATTTGCGGAGCACTCTGTTCCGCTCTAACCGGTTTTGTCGGAATGAAGATTGCGACCACTGCTAATGTGCGCACGACTCAGGCCGCCAGATTCGGATTAAATAAGGCTCTGAAAGTAGCATTTTCAAGCGGTTCAGTTATGGGGATGAGTGTTGTCGGTCTGGGATTACTTGGACTATCCCTGTTATTTATCATATACAGTAAAGCCTTTGGGACCTCTAATGAAAGCTTAACAGAACTGGTTTTACCGATTTTGAGTGGATTCAGCTTCGGCGCCAGCTCAATTGCATTATTTGCCCGTGTCGGCGGTGGTATTTACACCAAAGCTGCTGATGTTGGGGCTGATTTGGTAGGCAAGGTCGAAGCGGGCATTCCTGAAGATGATCCCCGCAATCCGGCTACAATTGCCGATAATGTCGGCGATAATGTCGGCGATGTTGCCGGTATGGGCGCCGATTTATTTGAAAGTTACGTGGGCTCGATCATTGGCGCTATGGTACTGGGTGCCTTATATGGATTAAATCTGGTCGTATTGCCTCTCGCACTGGCCGCTCTGGGAATTATTTGTTCTCTGATCGGAACTTTTCTCGTTAAGACCAGAGAAGGCGGTGATCCTCAAAAAGCATTTAACCGAGGCACTTTTACGGCGGATGGATTAATGCTGCTGTTGATTTACCCCGTCACTAAATTGTTTCTTCCGCACGATATTTCGGTTGCCGGAGTTTCGATTAGCGCTTTTGGCATTTTCTTGGCAACCTTTGCCGGCTTAACCGCCGGTTTTGCCATTGGCTTGATTACTGAATATTATACGGCAAGTTCCAAAAAACCGACTCAATGGGTGGCGCAACAATCTTTGACCGGTGCGGCAACGAATATTATCGCCGGTCTGAGTCTGGGAATGATGTCAACAATGTGGCCGATCATTTTCATTGCCGGCGCAATCATGATAGCCTACACAGTTGCCGGATTGTATGGAATTGCCATTGCTGCTCTCGGTATGTTGTCAACTACCGGTATTCAGCTAGCCATCGATGCTTATGGTCCTGTTGCCGATAATGCCGGTGGTATTGCCGAAATGTCAATGCTCGGCAGAGATGTTCGCAAACGGACCGATAAATTAGATGCGGTTGGAAACACCACGGCCGCCGTGGGGAAGGGATTTGCAATCGGCTCAGCGGCATTGACGGCTATGGCTCTCTTTGCGGCATTTCAAACCTCGGCGCATATTGAATCTATTGACTTGACCAACCCATTCGTTATTGCAGGTCTCTTAATTGGAGGGATGCTGCCGTTCTTGTTCAGCAGTATGGCGCTGAAAGCCGTAGGCGAAGCCGCCTCTGAAATGATCAAGGAAGTTAGGCGACAATTTCGTGAAATAAAGGGTCTCATGGAAGGAAAGGCTACGGCTGATTTTTCCAAATGTGTCGATATCTCTACAGCAGCAGCCATAAAAAAAATGATTTTGCCGGGTACCCTGGCGGTGGTAATTCCCCCGGTATTAGGGTTTCTGAATAAAGAAATGCTTGGTGGATTATTGGCCGG
>DPVY01000196.1:0-10384 GCA_003527965.1 Fidelibacterota bacterium | reverse complement strand
AATGCTAAAAAATATATTGAAGAAGGAAATCTGGGTGGTAAAGGTAGTGATCCTCACAAAGCCGCTGTAACTGGCGACACAGTGGGCGATCCATTTAAGGACACTGCCGGACCGTCGTTGAATATTATCATAAAATTGATGACCGTCGTATCACTCGTTATCGCGCCGCTAATAAGGTAATAATTGAACGCACTTTAACATAAGGAGTTTAACCTGTGAGGTATTACGAAAATCTTTTCATTGTTCATCCGAATCATGAACAGGAAAAATTAACCAATACGATTGAAGATGTAAAAAAGGAAATTAGCAATCTGAAGGGTAATATTTTGGAACTGGAAGACTGGGGCAAACGCCGTCTCGCTTATCCGATTGAAAAGCAAAAATATGGTAACTATGTATTGATCCAGTACGAATCCGAAAATTCCAAAATCAACCGCGAACTTGAAAACTGGATGAAGCTCAGACCCGAAATTCTCTCTTATCTTGTTACTTCACTCGATAAAAAACCGGAGGTAAGAGATGAAAGCAGATCGGAGCAAGATCAAAGCTTAAAAGAGTAATTGTCACTGAGGATGAGTCTGATATACATCAAACCTCATCATCATAAAAGATAGAAAGGGAATACTATGGCAATGGTAAACAAAAAGAAAATCTGTAAATTTTGTGAAAATCACAGAGAGACTATCGATTATAAAAGCTACAAAGTCTTGAGACGGTTTGTTACGGAACAGGGCAAAATAATCCCCAGTAGAATCACGGGAACCTGTGCAAAACACCAGCGGGAACTGACCCGGGCAATCAAACGCGCCCGCAACATAGCGCTGCTGCCCTATGCCTATGACGTTACTCAAAACTAACCAAAGCTGATACACAGGAGGCAATTGTGCAAATTATATTACTTCAGGACCAAGACGGTTTGGGAAGCGCCGGCGATCAGGTGAACGTAAAAGGCGGTTATGCCCGGAACTATTTAATTCCCAAAGGCTTTGCTCTGAAAGCCGATAAAAACAACATTAAGCATTTTCAGGAGATAGCCCGCCTGAAAGAACAGAAAAAAAACCGGGCATTAAAAAAATCTACCGAGTTGTCCGCGAAACTCAAATCTCTATCTCTCACCATTCCCGTTCAGGTTGGCGAAGAAGATCGCGTATTCGGCGCGGTGACCTCTCAGGACATAGCCCAGCAACTGAATAGTAAGGGTTATGAAATTGACAAACGCCAAATTCTTCTCGAAGAACCTATCAAGGCTCTCGGAATCTATGAAATTCCGATCAAACTGCATCCCGAAGTCACAGCCACGGTAAAGCTCTGGGTCATTAAATCCTGATTATTATTGTTTTTGGTCAATATAAAGACGAAGCATTTTGTGCTTCGTCTTTTTTTGTAAGAATTCCGGTTTATAATTTCTAAAGTCTTGTGAAATCTATTAAATCGGAGTATATTTTTTGTGAATATGTCCGATACATTCGTAAATATTACCTTTCCGTCGTCATTAAGACAGTCCTTTACATATCGGATAAAACCGGATAATGATTTTCCGATTTTTCCGGGGCAGCGCGTTGTTGTTCCCCTGCGGAACGCTCCCAAAACCGGCTTCATTGTTGAATCCGACGTACAGGCTCCTGACAAGATCCGAATCAAAGATGTTATTGAGATTATCGACCGGGAGCCATTGATTCCGGCAAAACTGTTTCTGTTTCTGGTTAAATTGTCTAATTATTACTTAGCCCCCCTTGGTAAAACCCTCTCGGCAGCTATTCCTGCCGAATACCAGATTCAGAAAAAACGGCGGCTGTATTGTACGGATACAGATCCCGAACTCCTCCCCGCAGAATATTCAGGTGTATATGCAAGAGTCGCTAAAAGCGGATCTATTTTACTATCCAGCCTGACGCACCAATATGAAAAACGCTTTTTAAGAGAAGCCGTTAGTGGGCTTAAGCAATCGGGATTCATTACCGAATCACCGGTTTTTACCTCTCCCGGAAGACACCAAAATCGGGAAAAAACTATTTGTCTGGAGCCCCGTTTTGATCTTAATGCTTCTGTAACGGACTCACTTCAAAAAAGGGCGCCGCGGCAGTGGGAAATTATTGAAACCCTCTTAAAAAATAAAGTCATAGTTCCCGATGGAATTCAGCAATTTTCACCGGCTGCCCTTAAGCAGCTTGTGAACAAAGGGATCATAGCCATTGCAGAGATTGACAAAACCGAAGATGATCTCTGGAAAGACTTTCATATTAAAGAAAAAACAATCGCGCTAAATGCCGAACAGGAACGAGCTTATCAGATCATTGCCGCGAGTATTGAAAGTAACAAGTTTGCGCCTTATCTGCTGCAGGGAGTTACGGGCAGCGGTAAAACCGAAGTGTATTTGAAACTGATCAATCATGTTCTTTCAATGGGTGGCAGCGCTCTGGTGTTGGTACCGGAAATTACCCTGACAACCCATCTCGCCGGGCGATTCCGCGGTGAGTTCAAAGATAAAATTGCCATTTGGCACAGCCACCTGAGCAGAGCTCAGCGAAGTGTATTGTGGCAAAAGATTCGGAATGGCGCCTATCCGGTCATTATCGGTGCACGGAGCGCAATTCTGCTGCCATTGGATAATCTCAGGCTTATTATTATCGATGAAGAGCATGACGGTTCTTACAAACAACGCGAGCAGGAGCCCCGCTACCACGCCCGGGATGCAGCCCTGATGCGAGCGCTGGATAACCACGCTACGGTCGTTATGGGTTCGGCAACCCCAAGCCTGGAAAGTCTGTATAATGCAGCGACCGGGAAATTCTCAAAAATTGAATTGAAACAACGTTATTCTGAAGCACTTTCCGCCGTTATTCACGTTGTGGATATGAAAACGGAGTGGAAAGAAAGCGGTGATTACAATGCGCCCTTTTCCCGCCTTCTGTTTGAAAAGATCGACGAAAAACTTCAGAAGGGTGAACAGGTAATCCTGCTCCAAAACAGACGCGGTTATTCCAATGTTGTCCTCTGCCCGGATTGCGGGTGGATTCCGCGCTGCCGAAATTGCGATATAACGCTGACCTACCATAAAAGCACCGGCAATATGCTCTGTCATTACTGCAGCCAGATTGAAGCTCCACCCGACAAATGTCCCAAGTGTCAGTCTAATAAATTTCTTTATCCCGGTTTTGGGACACAGAAAGTTGAAGACCTCTTAAATGAGCGGTTCCCGGATTACAATATTGTTCGTATGGATCTAGATACAACCCGGCAACAGGGGTTTTTACAACGAGTCATGCGGCAATTTGAAAAAGGGGAGATTCACATTATTTTAGGTACTCAAATGATCGCCAAGGGGCTCGATTTTCCCAATGTTACTCTGGTGGGTGTCTTAAATGCCGATATCGGTCTGTTTATGCCGGATTTTCGGGCAAGAGAACGAGTATTTCAATTACTCTACCAGGTCGCCGGTCGGGCCGGACGGGGCCGGATACAGGGAGAAGTCATCATTCAGACATTCAATTCTGAAGATCCTACGATCCGCTGCGCCGTACAGCAAAATTTCGCCAAATTTACAGCCCTGGAATTGAGCGACCGAAATCCGATTAATTATCCGCCCTTCAGCCGCATTGCTTCCATTCTGGTAACCGACCTGAACGACGATCGTGCGGCTGACGTCGCCAATCAGGTTTGCCAATATCTTCGGCAGAAGAAACAAAAGATGGATGTTCTGGGACCGGCTCCGGCGCCCCTGACTAAAATAAAAAACCGCTATCGCTATATCGCAATTATCAAGTCCAGAAAAGATTACGACCCCAATGGCTCGAACCTGCGGCGCCTGTTGAAATTATTTGTTACCTCTTCCACTTACCAAACTCTCAGTCGACGGGCAAAAATCAATATCGAGATCGATCCTTTGGATCTGTTATAATGCGTTTTATCCTGTTCCTGTTGCCACTTATTCTATCCACGGCTTTATGGTCGAATGAACAACAGCTGAATGCCGGCAATATTTATATTTACTATCCCGAATCTTACCGCAAACTTGCCGAATATACCCTAAATGTCATAAAAAATAGCAACTCCGAGCTGACGGCTCTCTTTGGGGAATCATCTTACCCGATCAAATATGTTTTGGTAAATTCCAAAGCGGAATTTGAACGCAAAACCGGCACACCTTTACCACCCTGGACCGCAGCGGTCACCATGTTTCCCCAAAAGGTCGTCGTTGTCAAAACACCTGACCTAAACAATTCAACATTACGGGCATACCGCGAGACAATCCGTCACGAACTGGTTCATCTCCGGCAGGGATTTCAGATTCCCCTGAATATCACTCCAACCTGGTTTAACGAAGGACTGGCTGTTTATATAACCAATCAATATGATCTTCAAAGCAGGGTCCTGGTTTCCCGCGCCCTTGCTCAAAATGCGATTATTCCATTATCCACATTGTCCGATTTTCTAAAATACAATCACTTGCAAGCCGAGTTGGCCTACGCCGAGAGCGGCACCGTTATCGAATTTTTAATCCATGTGTACGGTCAATCAGTATTGACGGATCTTTTCAAAACATTATTGGATAAAAAAGATTTTTATCAAAGTTTATCTGCCGTCACGGACATCGAACCGGGGACACTGGACTTTTACTGGCAAAAATATATCACTAAGCAATATCGCTGGATTTTTCTCTTGGACATTCAGAATATAATTTGGTTAATTATACCGGTATTGCTTGTTTGCATATATTTTGTGAAAAGGTTCCGGAACAAAAAGACGCTTCAGAAGTGGAACGTTGAAGAAAATGAGATGCACATAGAATGAAAAAACAGATCATCTTGCCAATTATTTTCCTGCTGCTAATTCCCATATCGGAGCTTAACAGCCAGGCTCTGTTTCAGGGGCTAAACCACCCGGTTACTGCCCGGGGATGGGGAATGGGGTCAGCTGCTAACAGCCAATCTCAAAATGCCTCCGGTATCCTCTATAATCCCGCTGTAATTTCCCGCAGCGCTAATTTATGGCAAGTCAATTACACCGCATTTGCTCTCGATATATTATCCTCATCCGCCTTTTTGGTCTTTCAGACGCCATTAAAAGGAAAGTTCGGATTGCTTCTCAATTATCTGGATTACGGCTCCTTCACTGAACGGGATTGGAACGGTAATGAAACCGGATCTTTTAATGTTAATGATTTATCTTTTCGGCTCAACTACGGAATTCAAGTGACCCGCAGAATAAGTTTAGGCGTTTCAACGGGATATTCTCATTCGCAACTGAATTCGTTATCAGCCAGGGCATTACTCGGAACACTTGGGGTTTTCTATTATGATGATGTTTCAACATTCGCAGTCGGTCTCAGTTATCATAATTTCGGTACGCTTCTTGAAGGGTATGCAAACGATAACGAGAAATTGTCTTCCATTATAATGCTTGGTATTTCGAAAAAACTTGAACATTTACCAATGATTTTATCGGTTGACGCATATGAAGCGTATCAGGAAGAATACATCGTCAAAATTGGCGGTGAATTTATATTAAATAAATATCTCTTTCTGAGATGGGGCACTTCTACCCGTCGTTTTAGCATTCAGAGCCAGGAAACATTTAAAAACTTTTTCGCGTCATCCTCTGCCGGCGCCGGTATCAATATTAAATCTTTTTGTTTTGACATCGCCGTTGTCGGTCTCGGTGACGCCGGATCGATTACTTCATTCAGTATAACTCAAATATTTTAAAAGGGGCTGTTTCCATGAAAACAGACAGGCTTTTATCGTTATCCGCGTGTTTTTTATTTGTAGCAATGACCAGTTGTAATAACGACGTCAACTTTTCAGCCAGCTATGCCCATGACATTGAGCCCATTTTTCAAACCGGCAGTTCCAGTTGTTATCCATGTCATTTAGGCGGCGGCAGGTCCGGAAACCTGGATTTGTCGAGTTATGCCGCTCTGATGGCGGGTGACAGTGAGAACGGACCGGTTGTCAGATCCGGCGATGCCGATCACAGCCTGTTATATGAAGCCGTATCCAGACCGGCCATTGAGCAGAGTATTTTAAGCACCCGCATGCCTCAGGGGCTGGATCCGCTTAGCGCTATGCAGATTAAGCTAATTGAAAACTGGATCAACGAAGGCGCAATGGATAATTAGTGCCATCTTAATGAGAGTTGTTTTCTTTAAGATTCACTGGTTACACCTGTCAGGTTTATTAGCTTCTTTTTCTTCAGATTAGGATTAATTGATTAAACCTGACAGGTGTAGGTTAACACATCAAAACCATCAACGTTAGATCTGAGTTCCATCTGTTTCCTTGCATTCCGAGACTTGACTTAAGACTGCCATATCAAAGAATATAAATCGATCTCCAAACCTTCCCGGCAGGCTTGAGTTAAGTCGGTCCAGTATCGTATTTTCACTGGATCATTGGTTTGAAAAAGATGATAGCGCCTTAAATTTCATCTGCGGAGCAGAGGGACTCCCCGGAGATTTCTTTCAGCCGGTGTCTTTTTTGTTAACTTTTTTCGGCAAGGAAAAAAGTAACGAAAGGCTTAATGGAACAAAATATCTGCTGATATCCTTAAAATAAACTGATAGTCAGAGAGATAGCGGAAACGTTATTATAAGGGAAAAAATATGACAGAATAGGAACGGGGCTACGCTTCAGTCACTTCGCTCATTAGATTATACATATAATCACTTTTTACCTTATAGAGATCCCTGCTGGGACGAAACCATCTAATGTGAAATAGGATTAAATATCGAAGATCTTGCCCGGATTCAGAATATTATTGGGATCAAAGGATCGTTTAATTCGCTTCATCAGTTCAATGGTTGCCGGCTCCAGAACCTGTCCGAGGAACTGTTTGCGTTTGTGTCCGATGCCGTGCTCACCGCTGATGGTGCCGCCGAAAGACACGGTTTTAGCGTACATCTCCGTTAAAATTCGGGGGAGAGACTCGTCCCAGGCGTCTCTGTCCATTTCCGGTTTTTTGACGATTGTAGCATGCAGATTGCCGTCACCGGCATGACCATAGCAGGGAATCAGCACATTATATTTTTCGGCAATGATTGCCAGCTCCGGTAATATTTTAGGAATATTGGAGACGGGAACGACAATATCTTCCAGACTCTGAACGGGCGAATAGACCATAAAAGCCTCGGCAATATTGCGCCGGATTTTCCATACCCGTTCCTCGGTAGTGACATTGTCGGCAACAAACACATCAATCGCTCCATTGTTCAGGCAGAGTTCGCCGATGATTTCATATTCTTTTTCGAGCTGATCGGCGTTATTTCCGTCAACCTCGATCAGCAGCATAGCGCCGGCGTCCTCATGGGGCAGGTGTTCGTTCAGATATTTGTAGGATGTTTGAAAGGACAACTGATCCATAAATTCAACTGCGGTGGGAATGATTCGACCCATTGTCATGATAGTGGGAACCATTTTTATAGCGGTTTCAGCATCTTTGAATGGCACCAGCAGATCAACCCGTCCGGTGGGCAGGGGCTGCAGCCGGATGAATATTTTGGTAAAAATACCCAGCGTGCCCTCTGACCCGACCATCAGTTTGATCAGATCATATCCCACGACGTTTTTAACTATTTTCCCGCCCAGGTTGATAATGTTCCCTTCGGGTGTTACAATCTCCAAACCGATGATATACCGATCGGTCACGCCGTATTTCACCGCCTTGCCGCCGCCCGCATTCTCAGCAACATTGCCGCCGATGAAACAGCTTTCGAGGCTCATCGGATAGCCGGCGAACCAGAGTCCGTCGTCTTTTAACTTATTGTTAAGATCGTTTGTAATCACACCTGGTTCGACTACCGCGATCATGTTTTCCGTATCGATCTCAAGGATTTCATTCATACGCTCAAAGGACATCAGGATGCCGCCGTATAGCGGAACCGCGCCGCCCGAAAGTCCGCTGCCGGCACCCCTTGGAGTTACCGGTATGTTTTCGCGGTTAGCCAGTTTCATAATTGAGGCAATTTCTGCAGCTGTGCGGGGTTTTGCCACCACGTCGGGCATATGAGCGTATGCTTTTTCGGCGATCTCATCGTGAGAGTAGGGCTCTAGCTTCTCAGAATCATCGTAAACGACAAACCGGGCGCCCAATATGTTTTTCAATTCAGTGATAATATCCGGAGTGATTTTGTTATAGGATTTTGCAGACACCTTGGGTCTCCTCTTTGACTTATGCTTTTTTAACGGCTTGCAACTTCTGTTTTATCAACGGCAGCAATTCAAACAAATCCCCAACAATTCCAAAATCCGCCACATGAAAAATCTGAGCTTCGGGATCATTATTAATGGCAACTATGGTCTCGGAGGTTTTTATCCCGGCAAGATGTTGGACCGAACCGGAAATGCCGGCGCAGAGATACAATTTCGGACTTATGGTCTTGCCGCTTAATCCCACCTGGTGGGGATAAGTAGCCCAGCCTAGATCGACGGCGTCTCGGCTAGCACCAACGGCTCCATCGAGGAGCGCCGCTATTTCGTGAACCATCTTAAAATGTTCATCTTTCTTAAATCCTTTGCCGCCGGCAATGACAATTTCAGCGTCCTGAATATTGGAGCCTGCCTCTTCGTTTTTTCTGAATTCGAGCCGTTTGGTGCGGCTTTTAAAAAGCGTGGGTTCGACGAATTCGTAGTTAATATGCCCGGTTCTGTCCGGATTCGGATCAAGCGGTTTATTGGAGTGGGGGCGGACGGTCGCCATCTGGGGACGGTGGTTCGGAGTTTTAATTGTTGCCAGAATATTTCCGCCAATAGCCGGTCGGGTTTGAATAAGATTGCCGCTTTCCTCGTCAATGTCCAGTCCGGTGCAATCCGCCGTTAGTCCGGTATTGCTCCTGATAGCCAGCGCCGGCGCGACAGTGCGACCTGTGCTGGTTGCGCTTGCGATTAGAATTTCCGGTTTGTGCCGCTTGATGAGAGCTTCAAGGGTATTGATATAGGGTTCCGGCAGAAAATATTCCAGAGCCGGATCCTCGATGACGATTACCCTGTCTGCGCCCCGATAAATTAATTCGCGGAGCCCCTCTTTAGCTATCTTTTTGCCAAGCATGACAGCCGTGAGCTCGACGCCGAGCTTGTCTGCAAGCGCTCGTCCTCTTTTGAGCAACTCGTGGGAAACAGATTTGACGTTTCCGGCTTCCTGCTCTCCCAATATCCAGACGCCTTTATATGACATAACGATTCTCCTTAGACGATTTCTTTTTCTTGCAGAAATTCAATTAATTGGTCAACGGCAGATTCAATTTCTTTTTCATCTTTTGGCGCAAGCAGTTTGCCGTTCCGGGTTACCTGGGGCGTGGAAATTTTAACAACGCGCGTAGGAGAACCCTTCAGACCAAGATTTTTTGCCCGGGCGTCTATATCCGTTGGTCCCCAGACCGGATTTTCAGTCTGTCGCGCCCGCTGTTTTCCTCTCAGGGAGGGCAGCCGCGGGTAGTTAATTTCTTTGACGACAGTCAGCAGACACGGGGTTTCAATTTCAAGAATTTCGTATCCGTCTTCGACCATTCGTTCGATTAGCAGGGAATTTTCCCGAATTTCGATGATTTTACTGATATAGGTTACAAAGGGAATATCCAGCCACGTTGCAATCCCGGGTCCTACCTGCCCGGTGTCGCCGTCGGTGGCGCGCTCTCCGCAGATAATCAGGTCACAGGCGCCGATTTTTTTGATTGCCTGAGCCAGCACATAGGAAGTAGCCCAGGTGTCGGCGCCCGCAAAGGCCCGGTCGCTGAGCAAAACACCGTCATCGCAGCCCATGGCGATTGCCTCCTTGATTGCCAGAATCGCCTTTGGGGGTCCCATAGACAGGGCTACAACTTCGCCGCCGACCTGCTCTTTTAGCCGAACGCCCTCTTCAATTGCATACAGATCAAGCGGGTTAATAATAGGCTCAACGCCATCCCGGACCATTGTGCCGGTGACAGGATCCATCTTAACATTGCTTGTTTCCGGGACCTGTTTAATGGGAACAAGAACTTTCAAATTTCTCTCCTCATTTGTAAGGTGTACACTCTTATATTATTTTGAATTATCGGGTAATTTTGATTTCATTGCTTCGATTAATTGTTCCACCTCATTAAAGCGGGAACGGATTTTCTCCACAAGCGCCTGATCTTTATCTTGAGAGGATTCTGTTTCGGGTTGTTCCATCAAAAGTATGCTCCTTTTGCCGAAGGTGTGTTTATCAGTTCAAAATTATTTTTGGAAATTAAAAATCGCCGGTAATCTACATATTTTTATTTTGAGATAACAGGGCGAAAAGCCAATTTTTCGGTCGATAATTAGACCTAACTCGAAAAGGGTTTTTATTTTTTTTTACCTTTTCGAACGGGGGCCTAATTAGTGTCCATCCATAAAGTTGAAAAAAATGGTTCCTTCTCGTTTAGAGT
>DPVY01000003.1 GCA_003527965.1 Fidelibacterota bacterium | reverse complement strand
CAACAGTTGCCAGTCGATGTTAAGCTGCCGGTACACTGGAATATCAATGGTCAGCCAGACCGTTATGCGGGAAAATTTCTCGGTCTCTTCATGATGCCGATCGTGGTCTTTATCATCGGTCTATTACTGTTTGTGGTGCCTCGTATTGAACCGCGGCAAAAACATATCAGGATGTCGATGAAAGCTTACAACCTGATGTTAATCGGTATTGTACTCGTTTTTGCAGCATTGCATGTCGTTGTCATTATGAATGCAGTTGGAAAAGCATTAAGTGTGGACAAAATTATCCCCGCATTGATTGGCGCACTCTTTATTGTCATCGGAAATTACATGGGCAAAGTACGCAGCAATTACATGCTCGGCATAAAGACGCCGTGGACGCTTTCCAGCGAACTGTCATGGAATAAAACCCACCGGCTCGGCGGACGGCTGTTTATCCTGTCAGGATTTCTGATTGTCCTGAGCAGCCTGTTGAGTACTGGAAAAATGACAATGGTCATTTTACTTTGCTTGGTCTTTGGAACGGTAATCGTCTCCTTTGCCTACTCCTATTTCATTTGGAAAAAGGATCCCGATAAATATCCTAATGGAGGTAAATAGTTTCTGGTATAATGGGCTGAAATGCTTGCTTAATCAGCAGTATTTGATTAATAATAAAGGAATTACAGAATATTTATTATAATGAAAAACTCCTAATGATATAATGGGAGTTTTTATTTGCTTTCAAGTTTTTTTTCTCCCAAGCTATGCCCGATGAATAAACAAAAGACAGATTATGATATCATTGTGATCGGCGGCGGGCCCGCGGGAATCATGGCTGCCGGTCAGGCTGCGCTCAGTGACAAACGCGTCCTGCTCGTAGAAAAAATGGAACGCCTGGGTCGCAAACTGCGCATCACCGGCAAGGGGCGCTGTAATCTGACTAACGACACGACAATAGACGAATTCATGCGGCATTTCGGCAAAAACGGACGCTTCCTCAAACCGGCATTTTATAACTTTTTCGTTAGTGACCTGCGAAAACTACTCGATCAGAACGGCATTGCCACAATGGTCGAGCGGGGCAGCCGGGTCTTCCCGGTATGCGAGAGTGCGCCCCGGGTCGCCGACGCATTGAGCAACTGGCTAAAGAAAACCGGCGCCGAAACCAGTTTCAATACCCGCGTGACCGGACTTCTTATCGAAGATTCCGCTATCCGCGGCATCACTGTCAACCGACACGGGAAAACCGGGCAGTTAACAGCCCAATCGGTAATCCTCTGTACCGGCGGCAAGAGTTACCCGCGCACCGGTTCTACCGGCGACGGTTACACGCTGGCTAAAGAAGCCGGACATTCAATTAAACCTGTCAGACCCGCCTTGATTCCTTTAGTAACCGACGGCGATACGGCCGTTCGGCTCCAGGGACTCAGCCTGCGCAATGTCACTGCATCACTCTGGGTTGACAATAAAAAGCAGGCTGAAGAATTGGGCGAAATGCTTTTCACGCACTTCGGTCTTTCCGGTCCCCTGATCCTGACATTATCCGGACAGGCTGTAGATGCTCTCGAAAATAAATCCGCCGTCCAGATAGTCATCGACCTGAAACCCGGTCTCGACCACCAGAAACTCGACGCCCGGCTACTGCGGGATTTTAGCGAGCACGCCAAACAACAATATCATACTTTACTACACTCCCTGTTACCCGGCAAACTGATCCCGGTGTGCATCGCTGAAACCGGCATTCCCAAAGACAAAATAGTGGGTCAGATCAACGCCAAAGAGCGGCAGTGCCTGCGCAACTGGCTGAAGGATTTCCGCTTCACCGTTACCGGTTACCGACCCATTGAAGAAGCCATCATCAGCGCCGGTGGTATTGACACAAAGGAAGTTCAATCCAAAACCATGGAATCGCGGATTGTCAAAAATCTCTACTTCGCCGGTGAAGTGCTGGACATCGACGCCGATACCGGCGGCTACAATCTGCAGGCGGCCTTTTCCACGGGGTTCCTGGCAGGGGTGTCAGTCTGAAAATTCATTCACTTTCGTAATCAAATCACTAGTTGTAAAATTATAGACCTTCATTTTGACTCACCGGTCTGATTTCCTTTAATTGAATTGAGTAACAAGTTTAAATCAATTAGCGGCACAATAATCTGGGAATATTCGTGGTCTGAATTCAATATAACCAACATACCCCGCGTATCGTTGATGGCAACCTGGAGCCAGAGTTTCATAACATCGTCGTTAACTTTAAATTGTCCGCTTTCCTGATATTTCAGGGCATTTCTGAAATCTTTTATATGGATTTTATGGAGTGTTTCAACATTAAACAGTAGATGTTCCTCTTTAAGATATTCAATATTAAGGAACAAAGAAAAAGTTTCATGACCCGGATCTATCTCAAATTTAACACCAACTCTAACCTCTCCTTTTAAAACATCTGCTAATTCGTACCCAAAATTATGGTAATCATTGCGGGTATAGCTGATCTTTTTAATCTCGATTAGTCTGAACTGAATCGTTTCAGAGTTTTTCTGTGTCTGCTCGACATTATTCATATCAATCCTCCGGATGATATTTGATAACTGACTTGCGGTTCTTTTACAATTAAGGGAAAAGATTGTGAGTTATTTATCGCTGTTCCGGAAAAATATTGATCTATCGGTACTACTACTGGTTTATAAATGACTACAATCTTTGTCTGATTCATTTTCTGTATTTGTTCGCGAGTAGTAATTACCAAATCGATTCCGACTGCATCCGCAATCTCGACCATCTTAAGTACCGAGATATTCGGATTCTTATTAAACATCTGACTTATCGCCGCTCTGGATTTCCCCATTTTCTTGGCTAAAGCCGCTCGCTTGATCCCATTATCAGTCATATAGGTCAAAACACTTTGGTAGAAATCATGTACCAGACTCCAAGCCTTCTGACTGGAATCCGGCTCCGAACTGAATATCTCATCTATTTGATTCAATAAATCTTTTGAATTCTTCTTCATAGAATTTCCTGTTTTTTTCTATTTGTTCATAAACCTTTGATGGTAAAGATCCCGATCTC
>DPVY01000277.1 GCA_003527965.1 Fidelibacterota bacterium | reverse complement strand
ATGAAAAAACGATTTTTACTTTCACTGACATTATTATCTGTTGCGTTATTAGCGTTTAACCCTTCAAAAGCTAATATTCAACCCTCTTTGCGGAAGCTATCTTCACCGTATATTTTAGGACCCATGACAAACGGCACGATTTCTATCTGTGCGTTGCGGGTAGCATTTCAGCCAGATAATAATGACGCCACAACGGGGAATGGACGATTTTTAACTGAAGAAGTTGAATTGCCTTGTGAAGATGCAAAATTTCCGAAAATTGACCCGCCGCCGCATAACAACGCCTATTTTAAAGATCATATCCGGGCGTTGGCAAACTTTTACAGCCATGCTTCCAACGGACACGTTGTCATCGATACTAATCTGTCAGGAGTATTTCCTTTAGACGACTCAAATTTCTACCAACTACCCCACAAGATGGAATACTACCATCCGTTTTTAAAAAAAGATTCTATTGATATTCGCCTGGCGGAGCTTTTTATTGAAGCAGTACAGATTGCTGATGCCGATATTGATTTCAGCAAATATGATGTCGTGGTTGTATTTCATGCCGGAGTCGGTCAGGATTTTGATCTTTTCCTCGATCCGACGCCCTATGATATCCCATCAGCCTATTTAAACAGCGCCGATTTGGCAAAATATTTTTCCGAAATAGGTTCATCAGAAAACAGCATATCCGTAGATAATGGAACTGTTCAGATCGACCGGGGACTCATACTGCCCGAATCTCAAAATCACCTGCTATATCCAAATTGGGAAGATGTCTTTGGCGGCGCTTCAATACCCTGCGATTATCAAATCGGTCTGAATGGGACATTTGCTTTCATGATGGGTTTTTATCTCGGTTTGCCGGGGCTATATAATACGGAAACCGGTGAAACGGGGATTGGAAAATTCGGACTGATGGATCAGGGGTCGGCGAATCTGAACGGGCTGGTTCCGGCTTATCCCTCTGCCTGGGAACGTGAATTCATGGGCTGGGATACACCGGTGATTGCCCGGGGCTTTAATGATGTTAAACTGAATTATGTAGAGTCCGGATCCGATACAACCCTGTGGAAAATACCGATTAATGATAAGGAGTATTTTTTATTGGAAAACAGATATACGGATGTCTATCCCGGCGTGACTTTGGACAGTATTCAGTTTAGGCTTTACGTCGATTCCGGTGAAAAAGACTGGCCGCCTTTGATTCCGCTGATTGTGGATTCAATTGATGCGGAATTTTCAGCGGCGACCGGCGTACTGCTTTCGGTTCCGCGATATGACGTTGGTTTGCCGGGTGCCGGACTGCTGATCTGGCATATTGACGAATCGGTTATCGATGCCAATCTGGCGACTAACAGTGTGAATCTCAATAAGAACCATCGCGGCGTGGATCTCGAGGAGGGCGATGGTGCCCAGGACCTGGGGTATGAATCTCAGATGATTGGCGCTACTGTAGATGTGGGCTGGTATTTTGATCCCTGGTTTGCCGGTAATGAAGGCTTCTGGCATCTGAACCCTGATTATCCGGCAGATGATGAGAAGCGCATAGGATTTACAGATTTTACTAATCCCTCCTCAAAAAGCAATGACCGGGCCTATACCGGGATTGTGGTGGACAGCATCGGACCGGCCGGCTCCGTGATGGAATTTCGGATAAAAAACAGTGCATACCTGACAGGTTTTCAGATTTATGAGCCGGGTATGCTTCCGATTTCCGAAATAGAGATGATTCCGATTGATCTGGACACAACTGATAATTCGAATGAGTTATTAGTGACCGGGAAATATGGACAAAGCTATATCGCTTTTACATTTGATAATAATGGGAATAAGTTGACAGTTTTTCCAAATCTTCGTGGAAATAATTTTGCTTTATCTTCTTTTGGTGGGAAACAGGTTCTCATTAATGTTTCTAAACCTGAGCCATCTGATACTACCTTGTTTGTGTATGTCTTTGAAATAGATAAATCCGGGAATGTAGGTCCTTCGAATAGACAACCAATTCCGGGAAATCAATTAATCTCGAATATAATTTCTCTGCAAGACGGGGTGCTCGTTTGCACGTTTGACGACAAGTCGGATTCTTATTATCTGGTTAAATATTTTCCTGATGAAAACAGGTCTGAGTCGGTCAAGTCGGATTATCCAATCTACCGGTTTTCCGGAAAAGATAATCTGGTTTTTGGAGATACTCGTGAAGGGAAAGTTTTGCGTATTGATCCGTCTACACTCGAATATAATGAATTGGGTGATTTGATAAACCCCGGAACCATTAATATGGGGCTGGCATATATAGATGAAAATAGTCAGGCGGATTTAGTGGTTCTCCATTCGGAGCGGCTTTATCTGATTTTGAATCCTCTTGCTGATGCTTCCGAAATTATCACCTACGGCGGCGAATTTGATTCAACGCTTGCTTTTTCCGATATTGACGGCGATGGAAAAGTAGAGATTATAACAAAAAACAGCAGTGAAATATATGCCTTTAATGAAAAATTATACCTTGAGGCAAATTTTCCGATTACAATCCCGAATCAGTATTCGGATAAATCATTTAAACCACATCTGTTGACAACTGATATAGACGGGGATCAAATTTTAGATATAATCGTTACTTTGGAAGATGTTGGTATACTGGCTTATAACTATTCCGGCAAATTAATTTCCGGCTACCCCAAAGCCCTGAAAAATAGTCAAACCGACCAATCGACTTTAATGGATAATGAAAACGGTACTTTTTTGATTACGTCAAATTCAGCCGGAAGCGATATCACCGGATGTTACCTGACGGATTTACCGTTATCCGATGACGCCTGGTACTGCTATGGCGGTAATTCATCACGAAGTTTTTTCTATACCAAATCTTCCCGGAGTACGACAAGTAGCGCAACAGGTTTGCTGAATCAGAAAAAAACCTTTAACTGGCCTAACCCGACGAAGTTTGATCGCACGGCGATTCGCTATTTTCCGACTGCGGAATGTGATATTTCGATTGATATCTATGATCTTGCCGGGGATTTTATCACATCTTTCAGGGATTCTAATCCATTAATTAATGATTACAACGAAATAGAGTGGAACGTCAGTAATGTGGCCAACGGTGTCTATTTTGCCGTTGTAAAAGCCTCGTCCGG
>DPVY01000258.1 GCA_003527965.1 Fidelibacterota bacterium | reverse complement strand
GGCTCTTTTTTGATAGGCGCTTATCAATACCTCCTCGACTGGCACCGGGATCAATACATAGCAGACGGCCCGGAAAAATGGACCAAAGGGCGCAAACCTTGCGTCTATCAGGGACCCGGCGGTGACTGGCGGCTTACCACCGACGAACGAAAGCGTATTCTTCTCAACAATATCTATGGCGTGGACATCGACGCCCAGGCCGTGGAAGTGACCAAACTTTCACTTCTTCTTAAAGTGCTGGAAGACGAAAACGCCGAAACAATCGGCAAGACGCTTGAGCTGTTCCAGGAACGCGCCCTGCCCGACCTGGGAAGCAACATCAAGTGCGGCAATTCCCTCATCGGCCCCGATTTTTACGAGGGACAACAGACAAGCTTCTTAGATGAAGAAGAGATGTACCGCGTCAATGCCTTTGACTGGAAAGCGGAATTCAAAGACATCATGCAGGATGGAGGTTTCGATGCGGTAATCGGGAATCCACCGTATGGCTATCTATTCACCAACAAAGAGACAATTTACCTGTCAGGAAGATATCCGGTTTTTGCGTCTATATCCGACGCGTATGTGGTCTTTATTGAAAAAGCTCACGAGGTTATCGGGAAGTTGGGACGTTTTGGGTTCATTGTACCTTCGGCTTGGTTAGGCGGCCCAGCATATAACGAGCTTAGGTCTTATCTGCTCGGGTTCAGCATTGATACTGTCATTCTGCTACCTTACGATATCTTCAAAGATGCATATATCGACACTGTTCTCGTTACAACGCACAAAGAATCTCCTAAACTATCACACACCGTGGTGGCTTACGAATATCCTAAAAGACAAAAAATTTCATCAATTGACATCGCCACGCTTTCTGTGTGTGATATTGACCAGCAATCATGGCATTCATCTGCAGATCATAAATTTGTTTTGGATGTGGGGATATTAAAGATTTTATCAGACCATAGAAGCAAGAGACTTGGTAGGTTTTCCGAACACGTTTCCATGAAGCGGGGCGTTCTTTTCGATAAAAAGCTGTTATCGGAAACTATAACGGCTGAATCAGCTCACCCTTATTTTGAAGGTGATGTTTATCGGTATGTTTTAAACTATGTATCTTCACACTGGGTCGAATATGGCCCAAAAATGCGCGAATACCCCAAGGAATTCCATTGGTTTGAGGGAAATAGGGTTCTTCTTCGCCGCCTTGTTAATCGCAAGCACCGACTCATGGCCACGCAAATTAAAAATACGGTAATAACAAACAAAAACCTTTACGTCATCAAGCCCACTGGTAAAGAAACCATGCCATATGTACTTGGCATTATTAATAGCCGCTTAATATCACGACTTTATCTTGCACAGGTAAGCCAGGCAACCAAAGACGATTTTCCCCAAGTGACAATTAGAGATATTCTGGGCTTGCCATTTCGCCCCATCGACTTTTCCGACCCCGCTGACAAAGCCCGCCACGACCGGATGGTCGGACTCGTCCAACAAATGCTTGATCTAAACAAACAATTGGCCGAAGCCAAAGCGCCCCAGACCAAAACCGTTCTCCAGCGCCAGATTGAAACCACAGATCGACAAATCGACCGGCTGGTATATGAATTATACGAATTGACAGCAGGGGAAATAGCCATTGTGGAGGAGAGTGTGAAAAAATGAGTGAACTACTCAAATTATTATTAGGAGCAGCTTTTTCCCTGCTCGCAACTTTGCTCGTAGCTTTGCTCGCACCTTTTTGGCAGAGCAAAAGACAACGAAACTATATTTTACTTTCGGTATTTCTGCTCTGCATAATTTTAACGTTCTATTTCTCAGGTTTCTTCTCGGGATGGATAGCATTTATTCTCCTTGCTCTATTGGCGATTTATACTTTTGTCGCATACCATGCGGCGACAAGACCGATCTTTCCTGAAACCTCAGTGATTGCTCAGTTGGCAGATCTCGTCAGAGAAGGCAGATATACAGAAATTGAGAAACGATTCCCCAAAAGACCTCTTTATATCAGGGGCATACCGGGCAGGATAAAATGGAATTTACTTTGGGCCAGAAAGCTCATGACGCAAGAGCAACCGAGATTAAGGGATGCCTACGAAATGTATTCCGAGCTTTTGAGCTTCCCCCTGTTCGAAAAAGAGGAAAATAACATCAGATTGAATCAGGTTCTTGCGCTTTTCTTGCTCGGAGATACAAATAACGCAAAATCTATTTTCGAGCGGACGAAGCAAAAAATTGATCAAGATAAATACTATGAAATTCTTTATTTGCAGTCTTTGTTTGATGAAAGAGCAGGCGAATTTGAAAAAGCGAGGCAGAGCTTATTATCAGCAGTGGGTGAACACGACAATGTCAAAGATATACAATTGGCAAGAATTTATAACAATCTTGGGCGCATGGAAAAAATACCCGAGAATATTACCAATGTTTTTCACTATTACCGCAAATCAGTAGAGCTTGCCATTCATTTCAAAGAAAAATATCTCATCCATATTACTTACCCAAACCTCATAGGCACTTATCTACTTGATGGTGATAACAAAAAAGCTGTTTCATTTTTGGACGAATATTCCAATCTTATCGACAAAAATAATATTGATGACCTGCTCAGATTCAACAACTATAAGCTTGAATATGCGAGACAGACAAAAAATAAAATCCTCATGTTAGATACATTGATCCAAGGAAGGATTAATGTTTTGCCGAAGATTTCTGCCACAAAACAGCTTGTGTTTGAAATCAGCGAGCTCAGGATTAGATGGAATAGTGGATGCGGATGGTTGGAAAAACTGTTTTTGGTAAAACATTTTTTGCCGGAATATCTCGAATTAGAATTTCCTGCTCGTTACCTTGCATTAAAAGAAATTTTCAATATTTTACGTGAACTTGAAAAAACAAACAATTTGGGGCCGTTTGTGAACCTATTTTTACAACTACTGGATTTCATGGGGCAGTCCAAAAAAGACATAGACCGGTATGTTCTTGAGTTGCCGGATTATTGCGTTGATGAACGTTGTTTTTGGGAAAAAGAAAAAGCATTTTTGCGCAAAATTCAGAAACCAGATACTCCACCAATAAACCTGATAGACCTTTGCGAAAGTATATTTGAACATTTGCGCAACATTAAAGACATACAACTGCAACACGGGAATCCACTGTCAGCCATTGAAGCGGACTTGAATATTGCAGACGAATGTATGGGAGTAGCTCAAGCGATCCGAGATATAGCTGCCATAGATTACTTACGAAAGAATATGCTGAAGCACTTGGACAATGCCTGCAGAGATTTTGAAAAATTTCGTCAATACCCTGCCTCAAACGAATATATTGTGCGTATAGCCAGATATGCCCTTTTCGTGGGTGACAAAGAACGAGCCAGGGAATATTTCGATGATTTTGTTCGATCAAAAATCAGCATCTATCATTATGCAGCTTGGATACAGCAGTATTATAAGGAGTTGGATAACGAATTCCTGGGATGTAATACTTAATAAAAATCTGCGAGAGACCTCGAGTACAATGAGAGTTACAGCCCTTGAATTGGCCAAAAGACTGCAAGAAGAACAAGAATCTTTGAATCGGTTAGCTGAGCAACATTTTGGTGCTCTCGATGATGGGCACTTCACGGCAGTGGCCATGAATAATAAGAAATTTGTTCTGGCACCCTATCCAGAATTCACAATGTCGATATACCGAGGACAAAATAAATATTGTGAACCATGCTTGCCTTCTCTCTATCGCACTTCTACCAGCAAAATAGATAGGTTGCTTGAAAGAATCAGAGTAGCCGAATTTCAACTCCTTCTTTTTGATCACCCTGCAGTTGTCGACTTTTCTGGCTTTTCGATTATGGGGCTAACCCTTAAAATTGATTATGAAGGTCTTGCACAGCACTATGGTCTAGAAAACTAGGGACAGCGCCCATTATTTATAATCAGCGGCTCCACGTGGACCGTCAGGGCCTGCGGACCTTCCGACCAGTGAGCCGCGGCGTTA
>DPVY01000020.1 GCA_003527965.1 Fidelibacterota bacterium | reverse complement strand
GTTATTGATTTTGACGCCGCCTTGTCAAAAGACCAGGCTGAGAATCTTACGAAAGAGATGTGTGCTAAAATATTATCGAATCCCGTCATTCAAAAATACAGTTATAACCTGGAAGAGGTAAATTCATGAAATTCGGTGTGGTCGTATTTCCGGGGTCAAACTGTGATCATGATGCCTATTATGTATTAAAAAAAGTGCTTGGTGCAGAAGTCTTTTATATCTGGCATAAAGAGAAATCTTTGCGATTGTTTGATGCGATTATTTTACCGGGTGGCTTCAGCTATGGTGACTATCTGAGAGCGGGCGCCGTAGCCCGTTTTTCTCCGGTAATGAAAGAGATTGTTGAGTATGCCAAAGATGGTGGCCCGGTACTGGGCATTTGCAACGGTTTCCAAATTCTTTTGGAAGCGGGACTATTGCCGGGTGCTCTGATCGCAAATGCCGGATTGCGATTTTTATGTCAGGACGTTTTTCTGAAGGTGGGTAGTACTGATAGCGCTTTTACGAGAACATATACGGAAGACCAGATCCTGAAAATGCCAATCGCCCATTATCACGGGAATTACTTTGCCGATGAAGAAGTTTTAAAACGCCTGCAAGACGAAGACCGGATTGCCTTTCAATACAGCAGCGCCGATGGTAATGTCTCCGAACAGTATAATCCAAACGGCTCAAAATTGAATATTGCCGGTATTTTTAACGAAAACAAAAATGTGCTGGGTATGATGCCCCATCCGGAAAGAGCCGCCGAGAAAATCCTCTCTTCCGAAGATGGATTGGGTATCTTTAAATCATTGTTGGAGAATAATTAACATGGAGAAAATTTTCAGAAAAAATTCGATAATACTGGTGTTGGGCATCCTTCTATTCGGAGCCATGGTGGGCTCTTTGGCTGGCGAATTGCTCAAACTGGGAATTCCCGATGGGGTTGTCAAAGAGGTCTTTCTGCGATCTAAAGACTTTGTGATGGCGCCTGGTACGATCGATTTTATTATGTTTTCGATTACGTTAGGTTTTACGCTTAAGCTGAATTTGATAGGTATCCTTGGGATTCTGGTTGCCTATTATCTGCTGCGGTTCTGGAGATAAATAATCAAAATTTAAAAAAAGAGGAGCATATATGGGCAGTCTTGGTGCCGGTGAAATAATCTTAATTCTCGTCATATTTTTGCTGTTATTCGGAGCAAAGCGCCTGCCGGACTTTGCCCGCAGTCTCGGGAAAAGTCTGAAGGAATTTAAGAAAGCGACCAGCGAAATTACCGATGAAATCGATAGCGCCGTGAACTCCAAAGAGGAAAACAAAGAGACGAAAAAAACCGAACCAAAAGATTCTGAAAAATAGATTATTCTGCTGTCTTTATCGGTGGGGCCGGGTATTAGTGACAAATCGTACTTTTTATCAATAAGAGTACCAAAGTGGCAGTATACTCATAAGAGTGATGCTGGATGCTTACAAGACATTTTCTTGACCGTAGGTAATATTATTTTTGTGCGCTTCAGCTATCTTTTACTTTTGTTATTGCCCGGAGTGAATAAAAACAGAGAATCAATGTCTTTCGGGAAGAAACATATTTTCAGCTTGAGCATTATATAGAGCGATATTTTGAGACATGAAAATCTGAGAGGATTATGTGGTATTTTGCTGATTGGGGTTATTTAGTTTTTCTGCTTATTATTCCGGGGCTCGGACTCTGGTATAAAAAAAGAGGCCAAAAATCCGAAGCTACCCTGAGATATTCTTCAGTGAGCGGGATTAAAGCGCTCGCCGGTCATCGCCAGCAATGGAAGGCCGATCTGTTAGTCGGCTTGAAAATTGCCGGACTGGCGCTTCTGATTTTGGCATTAGCCCGGCCTCAAAAGGGCGATACCATCCGGGAATTTACCACCGAAGGTATCGATATCATGATGGTGCTGGACATTTCCGGCTCCATGCGGGCAGTCGATTTTCAGCCGAACCGGCTTGAAGCTGCCAAAGCTGTTTCACGGAAGTTTATTGAAGGAAGGCAATCCGACCGGATTGGCCTGATTGTCTTTGCAGCTGAAAGCTTTTTACAGTGTCCCTTAACAATAGATTATGACGTTCTGAAAGAGTTGTTGAATCAGGTCGATATAATTGAAGAGCGGTATGACGGAACTGCCATCGGAATGGCTATTGCCAATTCCGTAAATCGCTTACGGGATAGCGGCTCAAAAAGTAAAATTATGATTTTGTTGTCTGATGGTCGCAATAATGCCGGCGAATTGGATCCGGAAACGGCTGCCGACATGGCGGAATCTTTTGGAATAAAAATTTATACAATCGGTGCCGGAAAACTGGGGCAGGCACCCTATCCGGTCCAGCTGCCCGGGGGGCGAATTCAGTATCGTCTGGTCGATGTGGAAATTGATGAAGACGTTCTGAAAGGGATCGCATCTTCAACCGGCGGGGAATATTTCAGAGCTACCGATGAAGAACATTTGTCTGCTATATATGATGAGATTAGCCGAATGGAGAAAACTGAGGTAAAAGTAAAAGAATTTATAAATTACCACGATCTTTACCCGATTTTTCTGTTGCCGGGTTTCTTTTTGATTGTGATAAGCGCTATTTTGGGTATGACAGTCTGGAGGAAAGTTCCCTGATGGTCAAATTTGGTTATATTCAGCTGCTCTGGATATTTAGGTTTGTTTTGCTTGTCTGCGTTGTCCAAATATTTTATTTGCGCCGAAGTCGGCAGGCACTTAAGGAATTTGCGGGAAATGATCTGGCGGCTAAACTTCTTGATAATTCCCGCTTGAGGGTAAAACGGACCAAACAACACCTGCTCTTGCTGGCGCTTATATTTTTAAGTATTGCTCTGATCGGACCCAGGGTTGGTCGGACACTGACCGAAGTAAAACGCAAAGGGGTTGATATTGTTATTGCCTTTGATACTTCAACCAGTATGAATGCTGAGGATATAAAACCCAACCGTCTGAAGCGGGCGAAATACGAAACCGGTAAGTTTATCTCAATGCTCCGGGGCGACCGGATCGGATTAGTGGCTTTTGCCGGGATCAGTTATCTGCAATGTCCTTTAACTCTGGATTACAGCGCAGCTAAATTATTTCTCGATATTATCGATACCGGAGTTATCGGAACTCAGGGAACTGCCATTGCCGATGCAATTGAGACATCCGTCAAGGCTTTTAATTCTAAAGACAAAAAGCATAAGGTCCTTATCATTATCTCGGATGGTGAAGATCATGAAGGCGATATTCCGGCGGTTATGGAAAAAGTAAAAGCGGAGGGCACCGTAATTTATGCGGTCGGTGTTGGAACGTTAACAGGCTCCCCGATTCCGGTAAAAGGCGAGAATGGTTCGGAATTTGACTTTAAACGTGACCGATCGGGAAGAGTTGTCACTTCGGCGCTGGAAGAATCAACCTTGAGGGAAATTGCTTCACTTTCCGGTGGGAAATATTACAATTTGAAAACCGATGGTGATGTGTTTTCAAAAATATATGATGAAATTCTCAAGATGGAACAAAAAGAGATTCGCTCCCATGAATACAGTGATTACCAGGAACGTTATCAAATCTTTTTGATAATAGGGATAATTCTCCTTATAACGGAGATAATGATACCGGAAAAAAAAACGATTCGGGCTACCGACAAGTGAGTGAAATATGCGTTTCATGAAATATCTTATATTAGGATTATTATTGATAACAATTCCGGCTCTTTCCGAAGATGATGCCCGGAAATCCTATGAAAAGGGACAATTTGAGGATGCGATCAGAAAATATGAGCGCATCCTCACGAAGCACCCGGACTGGGAAGAGGCTCATTTCGGAAAGGGCGCGGCCCTGTATAAGACCGACCAGATCGATGACGCCTTGAGAGAATTTGAGCTGGCGATACCATCGAAAAATCCTACCCGGAAATCTGCAGCACTTTATAATATGGGAAATGCCTTGTTGAAGTCTAACCGGCTTGAGGAGAGTCTGAAATTTTATAAGCGCGCCCTGGAACTGAATTCGCAGGATTATGATGCGAAACACAATTTTGAACTGGTCCGGCAGATGATGCAGCAGCAACAACAGCAACAGGATCAATCGTCTAAACAAGACCAGCAAGACCAGCAGAAAGACAAACAGCAAAATCGGGACGAAAAGCAAGACCGGCAAGACCAACAGAAAGACGAACAGCAAAATCAGGACGAAAAGCAAGACCAGCAGGACCAAAAACAGCCGCAGCAAGATCCCCGGCAAGAACGCCGCGAACAGCAAAAAAGCCAGGAAGAAGCCGCGCAGGTTCTGGATGCTCTGAAGGATAATGAGAAAAAAATGATGCAGGAACGCATAAAGACCAAATATTCGGGAATAAAAAAAGAGAAAGATTGGTAAATTTCATCCAATGAAAAAGGTGTTAAAATATACGCTGTTGATGATTTTAGTGACGTTGCAAATCGGTCAGGCAAAGGATATTAAGGTCAGCGCTTACGTTGACCGCAATACAATCAATCCGGATGATGTCATCACTTTTACGGTTAAAATTGACGGTAGCAGTGATTTTTCTGATGTGCCG
>DPVY01000262.1 GCA_003527965.1 Fidelibacterota bacterium | reverse complement strand
AAGTGTTATTTCCTCTGTGGTACCACCTAATGTAATTTGAAATTGGTCTTTTGTTCCGGTTATAACGGTAAAAGGAGCAATCGCCGAACCTTCGATGAAAGCCTCTTCCTTAAATGCACTCCCGCTTGACCATACTTCGGCAAGTGACTCTAACCCGGCATTCAAATTGCCGGTAAGCCATAAGTTTTCAGTGGCTTGCGCCGGTATGACGAGGTTATTGTCAATAATTATATCACCCAATGGCGACGCTTCATTAACTGCTCCCCCAACAAGGCTGCTTATGCTTCCCGCCCAGCCCTGGAGCGCAAACCCACTGCCGTTTACCAACTTCCCGTTGGAATCGATCGTAAACGCTCCTGCTCGCGTGTACAATTGTTCTTCACCATTCCGAACAACAAAAAAACCTTTGCCCTGAATGGCAAGATCCGTGACATTACCGGTAAATTCCAGCGCACCCTGTTTGAATAACGTTTTAGAAATGCCGGTTACTGTCCCTAATGTTTCAACAAATGTCATCCTGCCCGACTTGTACCCGGTTGTGTTGATATTGGCAATATTCGAACCGAGCAGTTCCAGTCTCTGTTGCTGTCTCCTCAAAGCCGATACCGGAATATGAAATGAACTCATTTTGTTCTCCCTTCTTTCTTCTCCGCATCATTCGGTCAGCGGATAGAGGGCTTCCCTTACTGGGACCAGCCCATTTTTTTACTGTTATACAATCGCGACACTATCGATGTTTGTAAATACATTACCAAGTGTAGCCTCCTCTGTCAATGCGGTAACCACTGTTCGGTTTTTTACACTGACGATATACGCATTTTTGTCCACGAGAATCAGTGAACTTTTGGCGCCTTTTTCCTCCGCAAGTTTTACGCCTTTGGTTAATCTCGATAAATCCATCGCAGTCAAATTAATTTGACGGTCATCTAATCTTCGCATTGCATGAGCGGAAAATTTAAGACCGGCGTTTTCATTAACTTTTTCTCCAAGTATATCGGAGAAATTCTTACCGATGGATTTTGTTTTTTCCGTTGAAATTTTTCCTGAAGTATTTTCAGGAGGTGAAATCTCATACGGTCTGATAGAAACGTAATTATGTCCGACTTGTAATTCGCCTATTTTCATTCAAACCTCCTTCCTAACCGTCATTTCCTGTTCCTATTTCAACTACAGACGAAAAGGGAACTTCCCGCCCATTCATCAAAAGAAAAGCTCTGCCGTTTTCATATCTTATTCCCGTGGCATTACCCACAATCAAAGGAGTTGCCGATATGCTATTTCCGTCAGCATCGGTTGCTTCAACTTTAAAGTGATACGTGCCTTCACTTACCGTCTGTCCCTCGGTGTTTTTTCCATCCCAGCTTAAGTTATGCTCGCCGGTAGACAAATTATTAGCATCAAGAACTCTAATTGTATCACCGTTAGTGTCTGTAATTGTAATTTTCACATTCCGTGCAAAGCCATTCAATCGGAATGTAAGATCCGCCGCACCGTCGGCTTCAATCGTTACTTCATCTCCAACTGCCTTGGCCTGCTTTCCAATAAGTGATGCCGCCATGGTATTATTGATTGTTTGAGCGAGTATAAGATCCGCCTCAATGCCCTGTTCAATATTTGAGCCGATACTCTGCAATTGCTCAAGCGAACTAAATTGGGCTAATTGTGCTGCAAAATCCTGACTTTCCATTGGAGCCATAGGGTCCTGATGACTTAGCTGCGTAATCAACAACTTAAGAAAATCATCTTTCGCCATACCTGTCTTGTCAATGGAATTGGCAAAATCCGAAGAATAAATACCTCCTGTAATAGCTTCGGTTCCATTCATAATCGATCTCCTTTCATCTATTCATTATTCTCTTTTATGCGAGAACTTCAATGGTGTTATACCCATAGTCTCGAATTGCTATGATTTGATTAATTTTATCATCGATATTAAAACTTATATTGGTTGCCGGAGACTTTCCTGAATCATTTTGATGATTTTCATTTTGTGTTTTGGACTTATTAAAATCTCCAACCTGGACGTCAAGCGAAGCCAGCATTAGTCCTTTTTGAATTAAATTTTCATTTATTATCGGCAAGACTTTATCCAATAAACTGCGGATGGTTTCCGACTCCACAAATATAGTTGCCTGGCTTCCCTGTGAATCATGAACATATTTTATTTCGAGAGAGCCTAATTGTTCTCCATCAAGAATAAAGTTCATCTCAGAGGCTTGCTTTTCATGGGATTGAAAAATGACCTGAGAAATCTTTTGAACCATCATCGCCGACGAAAACCGCGCACCGGTAATTAACTGATTTTGAATACTTTCGATCTGTTCTGTCTGATGAAGTCCTGTAATAGCTAGTAACCGGCTGTCATCACGAATATTTTTAAACTTCCCGGGATTAGGAATGGCGTCTCTATAAAAAATATCCTTATCCTGAGAAAAAAATCTCGAACCATTTTCAGAACTTACAAAATTGCCTCTTAAATGTTTTTCATAGTAATTTTCATTCGATCGCACTTTATTGGAATTATTGGAGATTAATTCAGTTGAAGTCGAATTGCCCTTTCTATCTATTATAAACGATCTCTTTTTCTGAATACTATTATTTTTGTTAACACTGCCTGACAGAACAGAATTTCGAGCCTCACTCTGACCGCTCTTTACATCTTTGACCGAGAATTGCTTTACTTCAATCCCATTTGCAGGAGTCGATTGAGCGCTTTTGCTTACAACAGTTCCGGATTGGACAGAATTCCGAGCAGTGTTCTGTAATTCGCTCCCCGACTTATCATTTGCGACACTCTGTGCCGCCGGTTTAATCTGTCCTGCGATATTTCCATGAGTTATTTTGCCCTGGCTTAATTCCGTTGCCTCACTCTGACCGCTCTTTACATCTTTGACCGAGAATTGCTTTACTTCAATCCCATTTGCAGGAGTCGATTGAGCGCTTTTGTTTATAACAGTTCCGGACTGGACAGAATTCCGAGCAGTGTTCTGTAATTCGCTTGCCGACTTATCATTTGCGACACTCTGTGCCGCCGGTTTAATCTGTCCTGCGATATTTCTATGAGTTATTTTGCCCTGGCTTAATTCCGTTGCCTCATTCTGACCACTCTTTACATCTTTGACCGAGAATTGCTTTACTTCAATCCCATTTGCAGGAGTCGATTGAGCGCTTTTGCTTACAACAGTTCCAGACTGGACAGAATTTTGAGCAGTGTTCTGTAATTCGCTCCCCGACTTATCATTTGTGACACTTTGCGCCGCCGGTTTAATCTGTCCTGCGATATTTCTATGAGTTATTTTGCCCTGGCTTAATTCCGTTGTCTCACTCTGACCGCTCTTATTATCTGAATTACTTCCCGGAATGTTTTTAAAGTCCTTTTGAAGTATCTTTTTGGACTCTTTCATTTCGCTTTTAATATTACCGATACTATTTGTTGTTTTTTCTTTTAAGGTGTTCACCTTCAGATTATTAAACACTTGAGGCGTCAATTGTGATTTTTTATTTAGTTCCTGATGAGTTATTTGATCTATTTTCAGTTTTTCGGTTCCATGAATATCTGTTTTTGGAACGTCGTTTGATTTTGAGGGTTCTTTTACCAATAAATTATCGTTTGTAACTTTTTGAGATTCAGGCAAATTTAAATTCGGATTTTCATCGGGCTTACATAAGTCTGGAGTCGATTTATTATCATCTGTTTTTATTATGAAGTCACCGAAGGGCTTCTCCGTATTTGGCGCAGTTCCATAGGAGATCGTCGATGCAATAGCGTCAATAATCGGATCAAATAATATTTTAGATTCAGTTTCCATTACCCTCTGGACACTCCTGCTAACTGTTGTGTAATAGCAGCGGCTCTTTCACTTGAAAGCGCGTTTAAAATATCTTTACGTTTTCGACTATTCATATTTTTGTAAATAGCAATTATGGTTTTGTCGCTTACCTTTTGTAATATCGGTCGCATTTCTTCTGCCTTCATAGATTCGTAAGTCTTTGCCAGTTCCTGAATACTAACTGCAGTTTCTGTAGCTGCTGTTAATTTATTGTTTAGCTGATTAATATTCTTTTTATACTCTTCAATTAAATTATTTTTAAACTCCGACTGTGCCTTCAGGCTGTCATTGGTTAAATTCAGAAAAGACAAATCACTCTTAAGTTTTTCAATACAGCCATTTAAACTATCTATTTCAGATTGTTTAAGCATTAGTAATTGTTTTGCCATTAAATTATCTTTTGCTGCAATTTCAATCTGAGTTTCTTCTCCCACTGGCTCTAAATATTTTAGCAGAAAAAATATTCCTACTACTAAGACAACAAATACACCAAAACCAATGCTACCCCATCTAAAGATATCTTTTGTCATTAATTATTCCCATGATTCTTGTTTTTCAAAATCACACGCAATGCTATCTCACTTTCCTCTTTTGACTCTTTCTTTCGATAATTAGTCTTATAGTCTGTAAGCTGACGTTCGCGCAATTTTTCAACAATCTTTTTCCCTTTAGATACATTTATCAGCACGTCTCTTTCTGCTTCCATCTTTTCATTTGACTTTTCCACAACTTTGATTTGGTTGGTAATCTTATCACTTAATTGTGAAATGTAATCTATAGATACTTTAAGTTCGTTTAATGAAATAGATCCATTATCGACACTATTTTCCCCGTTGGTTTTTAAATGGGTATCTTTTTTCTTTCCTAAAGTTTCCAAACGTTCTTTTTCCTTATTAAAAGACATTTGAGATTTTTTCAATGCAACGGCCTGTCTGTCTTCGCCTATCTGCCTAATGTCTAAAACCTTCTGAAGCGGAAAATCGAAGGACTTTACCATATTAAATTCACTCCGCGTTACCTGCTAATTTCATTAAATGGGATAGAGTTTCTTCAAAATTAGCAGATATATTAATATCCTGTTGAAGAAATTGATTGATCGCATTAATATTTTTAATAGCAAGATCAATTTTGGGATTACTACCCGGCGCATAGGCGCCTATATTGATCAAATCTTCAGAATTGCGGTAATCAGCTAACATTTCCAAAACCTTCTGCGAACATTTTTCCTGCTCCATTGAAGTAACTTCGTTTTTTAATCGACTAATACTCTCAAGGACGTCGATAGCTGGATAGTGCCCCTTTGTTGACATTTTTCGCGAAAGGACAATATGACCGTCAAGTATGGCTCTCGATGCATCACTGATAGGCTCATCCATATCATCACTTTCCACTAAAACCGTATACAAGCCGGTAATGCTTCCAACCTGATTTGTTCCGGCCCGCTCAAGTAATCTCGGCAACAGAGCAAAAACCGAAGGTGTGTAACCCTTGGTTGTAGGCGGTTCTCCGGATGCTAAACCAATCTCTCGCTGTGCCATTGCTACTCTGGTCAGGGAATCCATTAATAACATTACATCCTTTTCCTGATCCCTAAAATATTCCGCAATAGCTGTTGCAATTAAAGCTCCCTTAATTCGAACCATAGCCGCCTGATCTGAGGTTGCAACTATGACAACCGAATGTTTTAAGCCCTCTTCTCCCAAATCTCGCTCAATGAATTCCCGAACCTCGCGACCTCGTTCACCAATAAGCGCTATAACATTGACATCGGCATCCGTATATCGCGCCATCATACCAAGCAAAATACTTTTCCCGACTCCGCTTCCGGCAAATATTCCTACTCGCTGTCCTTTGCCAACTGTCACCAATCCATCAATTGTTCTAATGCCTGTCGTAAGGACTTGCTTGATTCGCTGACGTTTAAGAGGATGTGGTGGAGCATTGTAGACCCGGCGTCTATTTTTAGCGCGAATCGGTCCCTTGCCGTCAATCGGATTCCCCAATCCATCCAGAATCCTGCCAAGAAGTTCAGGACCAACTTGGACCGTTAATGGTAAAGGACATCGGCTAATCCGGTTACCAGGTGAAATTCCAACTGTCTCATCCAATGGCATTAGAAGAACTTTATCTTGACGAAATCCGACAATTTCAGCTCTAATGACCTCTCCACTTTTGACATGGATTTCACACAGTTCTCCAAGTGTGCCATCCGGCAATATTGCCTCTATAACAAGTCCCACAACCTGAGATACTCTGCCGTCAATCCTGACGGGACTCAGGGATTCTAATATATTCGTGTAAGATTCGATTCTTTGTGTTAGTAAATTCACTTCGATTCAATCTCTAATATCTGTTTTTCAAGATTATCCAATTGCCTTGTAAAAATTCCTTCAATAATAAAACTTTCAGTCTCAAGTATGCATTCTCCGGGCTTCAGTTTATTATTCCCGACAAAATTAACGCTACTATTCGATGCTGATCTTAATTCTTTCAGGGACTCATTACCGGAAATACGGTCTATCTGGTTTGGATTCATGTAAATAGTTATTTTATTTTGGTCTACAGCTTCCTTTAAAAAATTTTTAATCTGTCTCTCAAGGATATCATTGCACTTATCTGCATCATTCAGCTCTATATCGATAATTTTTTCAGCCACTTTCATGGCAAATTTCAACAGCGGTTGGTCCATCCTTTCCAAAGCCTGATCGTATTGTACTTTCAATGATTGAATAATTGAGCCAAATTCATCAGCGATACTCGTCAACTCTTTTTTAGCTTCTATTTGGGCAGTTGCCCGCCCCTCTTCAAAACCAGACTGAAATGCATCCTCCCTGGCGCTCTGCAAAGCGGACTCAAGCTCCCGGATTTGTTTCTCCAATACATTAATTTTTTGATTATTATCAATTGGGTAAGGATCGTTATCTACAGACACTTTTCCATCTTGATAGTTTGCTTTATCATTCGAAATATCCGTACCTGCTGATAATATAGGGCTATACAAACCAACTACTTTATTTTTAAGGTAAAATGTATTATTCGTCATCATTCAATAATTTCCTCATCTTCAGCATTATGAGTAATCTCAATTTTTCCGGACTCCTCAAGCTCGTGGATTATATCAAGAATCTGCTTTTGGGCTGATTCCACATCCCGTACTCTAACTGGTCCAAGATACTGCAATTCATCCTCCAGCATCTCCGCAGCCCGTTCTGTCATATTTTTAAATATCCTGTCTTTTAGCTCTTTGCTGGCCGCTTTGAGAGATAGTGCTAAAGTCTTTGAATTAACCTCTTTAACAATGTGTTGAATTGCTTCGTTGGAAAGTTTAGCAATATCTTCGAATAAAAACATCAGGCTGTCAACTTCTTCAGATAATTCGGCGTCTATTTCTCTCAATTTTTCTAAAATATTCTTTTCCGCCGTACGGTTGACAGAGTTTAATATT
>DPVY01000033.1 GCA_003527965.1 Fidelibacterota bacterium | reverse complement strand
CTTTGGCGCATATAGCCGTGCCCGAGTGTCGGCATTGTAAGCAAAGGATTAACCATAAACATGACGGGATTCTTTACCAAAGAATATTAAAAGATTACGGCAAATACATCGGCGCACCGACTCCGATGGGCAATCCCAACAGCATCCATATAGCCAACAAAATAATCCAGGCAATGGACAGAGACATTGTATAAGGCAGCATTGTAGCGACAATTGTACCAATCCCCGCCTTTTCATCATACTTCTGGGCAAATGCCACAATGAGCGCAAAATAGCTCATCATCGGTGTGATTACATTCGTAACGGAATCGCCGATACGAAAAGCGACCTGTGTAAGCGCCGGATGATAACCAAGCAGCATAAACATAGGTACAAAAATCGGCGCCATAATTGCCCATTTCGCCGACGCACTGCCCATAAACAGGTTAATGAATGCCGAAACAACCACAAAGGCAATCAGAAGCCCGATCCCGGTAAAACCAATCGACTTTAGCATCTCCGCACCCTTGATTGCGAGCATCACACCGATATTACTCTTTTTAAAATAGTATACAAATTGTGCCGCAAAGAAAACCAGAACAATATATCCACTCAACCCTTTCATGGAATTGTTCATGTGTTTCACCATATCTTTGTCATTTTTGATTGTACCAACGGCGATACCGTAAACCAGACCGGGTATAAAGAAAAAAATCAGGATAGCTGTAATCAAACCGCTCATGAAAGGCGATGTGATGAGCGAGTGCGTCACAGGATCTCTCAATATGGCATTATGTGGCAGAGTCAAAAGTAAAAATATAGCAATTGTAATAAGAATCGCAACGCCGGCCCAGATTAAACCAACTCTCTCTTTCGGTTCGATTTTATCGAAATCTTCCAGTATTCCCTTGTATTCACCAAGTCTTGGCTCTACAAATTTCTCGGTAACCCACGTCCCGACAATTGTAACCATGAAAGCTGAAGTTATCATAAAATAGATATTTATCGCCGGGCTAAGTTTCATTGCTGGATCAATAATATTAGCGGCTGATTCCGAAAGCCCCGCCAAAATCGGATCGACTGTGCCAATTAAAAAATTAGCTCCGAATCCCGCCGATACACCACAGAAAGCCGCCGCCAGACCAGCCAGCGGATGACGTTTGAAAGCAGCAAATACCAGGGCGCCCAGGGGAATCAGAATCACATAGCCGGCGCTGGAAGCCAGATGCGACAGAATCCCGGCTGCCACAACAGAAGCAGTCACAAAACGCTTTGGAGCAGCCGTAACCATATGCCTGAGTAACGCTGAAATCAATCCCGACCCTTCAGCAACACCAACACCAATCATGGCGACAATGACTATTCCAAGGGGTGGAAAATTCACAAAATTATCCGTAGCGCTGGAAAAAATAAAACGAAAACCATCAGCACTGAGTAGATTTATAACAGTGATCTTCGCCCCTGTTCCGGGATGAATTGCCACCAGACCGGAGCGCTGAATAATATATGACAGGATAAGTGTTGCTACTGCCAAAATTGCAAAAAGGGTTGCCGGATGAGGCAATTTATTGCCAATTATCTCAATGCCATCGAGAGCCCGCAGGGTGAATGGGCGTTTGTTGGGACCTTTCTTACGTCGGATTATACGACCAAGCAATCCTTTGCTTTTCTGATTTTCCGGAACCGGTTCATTTTTTATCATCAGTATCTCCCCTAATTCTTCCTGTAAAATAAATACTTAAATTATTTAAGAAACGCAGTATCAATGATACAAAACAATTTTCAATAATAAAAATATTTCTTATCTACTCAGCCATATCAAACGAACAGGTTAGGTTCTCGTTTGTTAAGATTAATAAGGTCGGAATCCCGAATGAATTCGGGTGATGGAGTTTGACCCAGGGTCAGCAACCTTCAGAAGGTTTAATAGCAAGATCTACAAACCGGTCAGGATGATCACCCTAACCTTCTGAAGGTTGGATCGATTCTCGCAGCTCTCGTTTTACACAGAGATTTGTCCTCGAAAGCACATTAGCTTTAAAGCCCGACCTAAAAAATCGGGCTTTTTCTTTTATTGTTCCCCTATTCATTTTTCAACTATCCCCCCAATAAATTGCCGGCCTGACGGCAGGCAGGGGTGGTCAACCTTTGAGATGATACGATGAGCAATTAAGCCGGTAAAACGTTAACCACCGAATTTATTCGGTGGTTAAAGAAGTGCTTTAAACCTAATCCGATTTTCCCAACGGGATTCCTTTTTATAGTAGTTGTATAGTTATTGTATCGCTTTCCATGCACCAATATACTAATTCAACTAATTCAACTAATTCAACCAATTCAACCAATTCAACTAATTCAACCAATCGGTTCCACACTATTCATTTTTTATAAACAATCTCGGCGCTTAAATTGCGACCCGTGACAATTTTGATAATTCAAAACAGAATGTATATTAAACTAATGACTAAATCCAAATTTCAGGCAATTCTTTTCGATCTCGATGGCACTCTGGTTGATTCCAGCCGGGATATTTCAAAATCAATTAATCTGGCACTAAACAATTTCGGATATGAGCCAATAACTCAGAAACAGAGTAATTCATTCGTTGGCGACGGAATTCTTATGTTGGTAAAACGGGCTCTGGGAAAATCCATATATGGTGATCAACAGCATGTTGTTGATGCGGATCTGCTTGCAAAAGCCGATAAAGTTTACCGGGATTTCTACTCCCGGCATCTGCTGGATACGACAATCCCCTACCCGGGAGTGGCAAATACTTTGGACCGGTTGTCCGATCTGGCGCTTGCCGTAATTTCCAATAAAGCAGCTGTATATGTGAAAGAAATCATGCATCATTTTCAACTTGACAAATATTTCCGGATTATCCTCGGCGGTGATTCACTGGATCTAAAAAAACCGGATCCTTATCCCCTGTTATATGTTGCTCAACAATTCAATATCGCGCCTCGGCAATGTTTGATGGTCGGGGATAGTGAAAAGGATATTATCGCCGGGAAAGCAGCCGGAATGAACACTTGCGCCGTAACTTATGGGATGCGCTCTGAAAAATCACTAAAAGAGCACCAACCTGATTTTATTCTATCTGATTTTGCGTCAATAACCACAATTATCAGATAGTTTCGTAAATATCAAATTGCAGATTTGATGGTCTCGTAAAAAGTAGCCACAAAGGCACTTCCGCAGGAACTCCTACGGAGCAAAACACTAAGAAATTGTTAAAAAAACAATGGCTTATAAGCAATCGCCCCAACTTAATATTTATAAAGAACTTAGCGGCCTTTGCGAGAGGACTTTTTACGAAACCATC
>DPVY01000223.1 GCA_003527965.1 Fidelibacterota bacterium | reverse complement strand
ACAGGGTGTCCGGGGAGAGCTGCTCTGATTTAAACCGTTTCAGATTTATTCGGATATATTCGGAATTCGGCGAAATATTTTCAATTAGATTCTCCTCTTGAGACGTCTCAATTCGGGACATCTCCTGATTGATATATTTCAATATTATTTCCGGATTATTTCCCAGATGACCCGGTCCCATAATTCCCTGATAAACCATTTTATAAATATCATCGACCTGCATGTCCGGATATTGGGTCATATGTATTATGATCAATGCTTCCCACTGACGAATGGTTTTGTCAATAGTTTTGGAATTACAGAAAGACAAAAATAATACCAAAATCGTGGTTATAATACTAATCTTATTCATGTTGGGGAAATAATAGAAATCGCTACGATTTGTCGCGATCCTCAATGTCCTTAAATTGAGCGTCTTCAATCTTATCCGGATCGATGTCAATATTTTTACGGGGTTTCTTCCCTCTCACTTCGAATTGATTAGTAAAAGATTTTCTTAAATGGGGTCCGATTATTTTCCAAATTAAATAACCGACCAACAGAATTAGTAAAAATCGGAACACTATTTTGCCTTTCGTTCCGGGTTATAATATATGGTTCCCGATATTGGTTTTCGGAGCAGTGCTAAGAG
The DNA here is from genome assembly GCA_003527965.1 of Fidelibacterota bacterium. GTDB lineage: Bacteria > Fidelibacterota > UBA2242 > UBA2242 > UBA2242 > DPVY01. The sequence goes on along the minus strand of DPVY01000223.1, from coordinate 5,056 downwards.
TTCATTCAGATCGTCTTCGTTTGTAACAAAATCGATTTCACTGGTATTGATGATTAGCAAAGGACTGGCTTTATACCGGAAAAAATATTCATTATATATCTGACTCAGGGATTCAATATACTCTCGCGACATCTCTTTTTCGTACGCTCTGCCCCGCTTTTTAATATTAGCCATTAATCTATCTGTGCTGGCTTGAAGAAAAATTACAAGATCCGGTTTGGGAACCTCTTTTTCGAGCAGTTGAGCGATTAAATTATATAAAACAAGTTCTTTGTCGTCAAGGTTTAAATGGGCAAATAGTTTATCTTTGTCGAACATATAATCGCTGACAAGCAGGCTGTGAAACAGATCAACCTGTTTCAATTCCAATTGCTGACGATAGCGGCTCAGTAAAAAATAGAGCTGCGTTTGAAAAGAGAACCGTTCCGGATCAATGTAAAAATCTTCAAGAAAAGGGTTTTCTTCAAATTTCTCCAAAACAAGCTTGGCAGACATTCGCTCAGATAAAATCTTTGCAAAACTGGTCTTCCCGACTCCGATAACACCTTCAACTGCGATATAATACAAATGCTTCATATTAAGTAACTATTCCCTGGCTGTAATTTAATGACTTATCCATGAATTAATATCTTTAATTTTTTCAATATAATCATTATCGTGACAATTTATCAGCAATTCCTGCACGGACGATTTAAGTAAAGGATGTGTGAAATCCGGTGCAATTTCACTTAAAGGCTTCAATACAAACATCCGTTCGGCTATTTTTTGATGAGGTATAAATAAAATATCTTTTTGAATCACCCGGTCATTAAAAAATAAAATGTCAATATCGATTTGGCGGGGTCCATATCGCATTCCGTTAAAATTTCGTCCCAATTTTTCTTCAATTATTTTACACTGTCCCAGTAAATCATCCGGATTACTATTAGTTGAACCCTCAATCGTCAGGTTGTAAAAATATTCTTGTTCCTGGAAATATTTTGGTGCTGTTTTATATAAACTTGAAATTTTGCTTGGATAGAAGATATTAGAAGACTCAAGTTGAATAATTGCCTGATGTAAAAAATATTCCCGATCACCAATATTTGATCCAAGTCCTAAAAATACGGGGTAATAATTCAAAACTGTTTCTCATACTCCTCACGACTTCTGGATATTTCAACCTCCACTGTATCGAGGACACCTTTCACCGGTGCGTTAGGCTTGCGGATGCGAACACAGACTTTATCGGGATCATAATGAGTGAAGACCTCATGTAATATTTTCCCGGCTAAAGCCTCAATGAGAAAATATTTTGATTGCGTTACAATATCATGCACAAGTTTATAAAGATTCTCGTAGCTGATCGTATCCTTTAAGTGGTCTGACTTAATAGCCGGGGTCATGTCAAATTCAAGAATCAGATCAGCTTCGAATTTTCCACCAAGGATCTTTTCCTGATCGGCAACCCCGTGATAACCATAAAACACCATATTCTTCAAACTTACTTTACCCATCGAAGCACCTTTCTGATTACTGACCGGGAATTTACCGAACCACTTTCTGATTGTCAAGCAGTCAGCCTCACCTGACTAATTGACTATTTTTCGGTTTTATGACGATTCGGCAAATCCTTTACCAATCACAACTGATAAATAACCGGAGATAGTCACAATGTCAGGAATGTACCGCCATTTTTTCTGATTCGCATGACATATCTATATATTTTAACCATTGGCACATGGTTTGTCGAATTACTTATCGTTTTTTGATGATATTGTTAATATAATAAAGGGAGAAAAGAAACATGATTATCACACATTGGACACCGAAAAGGTCCCTGATGAACTTTCAAAACGATTCAAATCTGCTTTTTGATTACTTTAATAATTTCCATTCCGACGCTGAAAAATCGGAATGCTATTTTTGCCCTGTTGTCGATATCGATGAACAGGATAAACATTTTTCAGTATATATGGAATTGCCCGGAGTCAAGAAGATCGACATAAATATCTCGATCAAAGATAACATTCTGACCATCGCCGGTGAAAAGAAAACCGGTGAAGAATCAAACTCAAAGAACTATCATCGCAGTGAACGGATATTCGGAAAATTTAAAAGAAGTTTCAGCCTTGATGAATTGGTCGATCGGGATAATATTTCCGCTGAATTTGAAAATGGTATGCTAAATATTACGATTCCCAAAGTTAAAGAAACCAAGCCCAAACAGCTTGCTATCAAAATTAAATAATAATCGTTGTGTATCGTGAATTAACTTTAATTAAGGAGGTGTTACTATGAAACTCACAAGATGGTCCCCCAGAAACGTACTCGGATTTCGCAGTGAATTTGATCGCCTTTTCGACTCTTTCTTTAACATGCCTGAAGAAGAGGAGACATCTCTGGCGGCTTTTGCGCCGGCTGTAGATATTGAAGAAAAGGAGAAAGAGTTCGTGATTACAGCCGAATTACCGGGTATGAGTAAGAGCGATATTAAAATCAACATGAAAGAGAATCTACTTACCATTTCCGGAGAGAAAAAGCAGGAGAAGAAAACCGAAAAAGACAACTATCATCGCACCGAAAGAATATTCGGTTCATTCCAGAGAACTTTTAGATTACCCGAGAATACGGATCAGGAAAATATTTCCGCTGAATATAGCGATGGTGTTCTAAATATCACGATTCCAAAATTAAAGGAATCAATTGCCAAGCAGATCGATATTAAGGTAAAGTAATCCACCTGCATTAGTAAGCAAAAAAGCCTCCCAATCTTTGGGAGGCTTTTTTGTTAAATCCCGGTGAAGGTTTCCGCTTTTCGGGTGCGCTCCCTATCCCGCTTAGGTCAAATAACGTTAAAATAAATCTGAATGTGATCCGGTTCTGGTCAAATAGATATTATCTTGATCTTGTGACCAGATTAAAAGCCAGCCGGGGTTAATATGACATTCAAAGAAATCCCGCCATTTGCCCTGTAAGCGATGAACCTTATATTGTTTTGGTAAATCTTCACCCTCTGCCAGCAGCTGAATGACTTTCATCAATTTATTGACGTTAAGACTACGCTTGATAACCATTTTGTAATCTTTTTTAAAGGCTGTCGTGTAATGGATATGCTTCATATCGCTCAGGAATTAAGCCCTTGTTTCAGACTTTCGACATCGGGAAAAGATTCCAGGTTGCGCTTTTGCTGTACGTCTCGCATTGCCCGGACGGTTTTCCGGTTAGGCAGTCTTAAATCAAAGGGGATTCCGCCATTTAACACAATCTGTCGAAGGTAGATATTAACCGCATCGCTCATAGTCAAGCCAAGTTTAGAAAGTACGCTTTCCGCATCGGTTTTGACTTTCTTGGAAACTCTCACATTTACAGAAGCATTCAGACTCATTATTCACCTCTCAAATTAACCACTTTGAATATACAACAGTGTAACGCAAAGCGCAATACAATAAAAATAACATTGTTAAAAGTCAAATTACATTCAACCGACAAACTTATCAAGTGCATTCGTTAAAACCAGATTAAGTTTTTCGGTCAAGTATGAATCCCTGACAACCGGATAAAAATATTTTATATTAATAACTTTTATAGCCATATGATTGACTGTATCTGGCTACTTTTTTCCCCGACCTGTTGTCATAAAACGTAATTCTTCCAGTCGATCCGGCCCTGTCACAGATTTTTGCTAATGTGATCCCAATTCCAACTTTTGTATCATAATCTAATGAATTCCAGATGTAAACATCGATCCACGCTTCGTTTTGATCAATGTCTAATTTTTTTAAAAGTCCCGAATCATACAATACTTGAAGGTCATCGTTATTGGTTTGGGTGGAATACTTTAGACTTGTGTTTGTTTTAAAGGTTGTTGAAGGCTCATAAATCCAGCCTTCAACGGTAACCTTAACCCATTTCCCCTCTTTTTGAATCTTTTTTACTTCGGTTCCTTTTAATAGTACACCGATTTTATCTCCATTGGGACTTGACCTAAAATTTTCGCTGTCAGCAATTACTTTACCTGTTTGACTGTATATAATGGAAAAATTAAGAATGAGTATTAATAATATGTTTTTCATTTTTACCTCCAGATTAGAATTTTATACGTCTTTCCCGCAGTATCGACAGACCTTTGCCTCTGATTTAATTAACTCAGCGCAATATGGACACTTTTTATTTTCACCACTATCAATCTTTTCTTTTTCAATTTTTTTCTCATCCGGTTTAGAAACTAAAGCAATGATAAATCCAATTAACGGACTGAGAGCTACCGATATTAAAAAATATCCAAAACCAGACTTTCCTTTACTTGAAGCATACATTCCCACAAGAACCGCTAAAATTAACCAGGTGATAATAATTTCCATGATTCCCTCCGATTGTTATGTTTTAAAATACTTTGCCGAGACACGTAACGCCCTATCCGGTCAATATATCAATAATCTTTACTTTAGTTTATATCCGCAATGTTCACATTCAAAAGTATCACCTTAATTGTATTTATTGCACTCAGGACATTTCCATCTATTAGATGATTCTTTTAAAACTGTGTCTCTTGATGTATTTTTTACAAGTTTTTCCAGAAGTTCAGTGATCTTATTTATTTTAAAATACCAACACCAAAATTCACGTAATAAAAGAAAAACCAGTATTACGGCAATTACATAAATGATTAGGTTAAAAAATACATCCTGATTCAGAATTCACCTCTGATTAAAATATTGTTTTCAATAATCAATGATAAAATGCGGGACGCTTTCCGCCCCGCCTTTGATCTATCGTAACCACCCCGTTACAGTTAAATACTTCGGTCTGAATATCTTTAAGAGTAATTGAAATTATTTTTGCGATTCCGTAATGTTAAATCAATAATACTGATTATTTTTATCACTGTCAAATAAACTTTTCCAGTGCGGCAATCCGTATCCAGTTCCGTATCCGGTTTCAGATGACAAAATATACATAAATATACATGTTTTGGAGTTTTTGGAGATAGTAGAAAGGGGTTGTTGATAAAACAAAAATACCCGCCGTTACCGACGGGTAAAGAGTTGTGCCGAAGGCCGGACTCGAACCGGCA
>DPVY01000254.1 GCA_003527965.1 Fidelibacterota bacterium | reverse complement strand
GGTTTATACTTTATAGACGGACACTATTTTAATTGTCGTTATAAAACGCAAAAGAGCCCGGACAGGCTCCTACCTGGAAATTTGCCAATTCAGCTCCGTTTAAATCGACAATAGTTATATTGTCCGGGGCGACATAATCGCTTAACCCGAAGTATAATAAATTGTTATTGGACGCCATTGAATAAATATTGTCGTAATGACCGATTTGATTTAGAGTATCCATTGTAAGGGAATCGGTTACAGGGCAGGCGCCTCCGTTATAGACTCTGTAGACCTTATCATTTGAAAGGGTTAAATCTGCACCAAATTGAAAATTAATCCCAAAATCCATCTTAGAGACCTGACCCGTTTGCAGATTAATCCTTGAGTTCCCCGCATAAGTATTCCAGTTTGCGTCGTAGTATGTACTGGCTACATAAAGATCGGATTGATACCCCAAAAGTTGACCCGGTCCGCTAATGACGGTAAAAGTCTCCGTAATTACCGGTTCCGTACCTGAAACGTCAATCGCAATCACTTTGTCCGCCGAGGTCCAGTCGGAATTCATGGTTATGGAAGCATATAATTTATCATTATAGTAGAGCAAATCTTCCGGTAAGCCGTTGACCATTAAAGTATCGATGAAAGTTCGGGTTGATAAATCAAGAAGAAGAATTCCATTGAGATACCAGCAGGATATATAGGCGATGTTATCGATAATCTCAATATCCCGGGGACCGGCAAAAGGTACCTGAATAGTATTTTCATATTGGAATCCATCTGAAATATCGGCGATCTCTATGGTATTGGAATTATTCATCACAATATACATTTTATCATTATGAATCTTAATCGATTGACCGATATCGCCGAGGGGTTTAACAGCCGGGTCCCAGTAAATTGGGCCGTTTATGGCGGAATGATCGGAATTGATTGACCACAGAGATGCATTCAGGCTGTTAAAATTGCCCTCGCACAACACAAACGCGTTTATCAACAGACCGTCGTCAGACCCTTCACTTTTAACAGGGTTATCGGAACAGCTGATTGTAAAAGCCGAAACTAACAAAACTGATAACAAAACTAAACCTAATCTTTTCATTGTAAGTCCTTTCTATTATTTAATTAAATTCATACGTCATAGTTAAGCGGATTGACCGCCCCGGCTCAGGATAGCCCAATAAAGTTGCATAGGCTGTGTCCATCAGGTTGGTGACAGCAGCGGTAAAGATCAAGGCGCCAAACGGGTTGTTCCATGTATAAGATGAACTGAATGAAATATCATTATATGCTTTCAGTATAATATCTGCGGGCCAGCTGTACATGGCAATTCGTTCTCCGACATGATTAAATTGAAAGTGAAATAAAAATTGCGCAGGGTGCCAGTTCAGGGAAAAGGATGACGAGTATTTCGGAGCATAGCGGAGCGGTTTTTGATAATAATCACCGGGCGTTCTGTCTTCAGAAATGTTGTAGCTATAATGAAAATTGCCGGAAACCGGGAATCGGCTGCTATCCCAGTTTATTATAAATTTGTAGCCCTTTCTGACAGCCTGGCGGATGTTTTTAGGCTGCCAGTATGATTGCAAAGGCGTCCATAGTATAAGATTTCGGCTCTCTTTAGAAAAGGCTAAAGCGCTGAAAGTTATATTTTTCAAGAGCGTTATGTCTGTACCGATGGCAATCTTTTGGGTGCTTTCCGGCTTTAAATTTGGATTTCCGCCGGGCTGCCAGTAAAGATCATTAAAGTTGGGGAAACGATAAAAATTCCCGATGTTTATATAAAAATTAGTTTTATTGTCCATAAAATGCAGCTGACATCTGAGGTCATAATCTGATTTTGAATAATTATTGGGAGAATGATTATATATATAGCCTGGAAGTATTGACAGGTGATCAAATAGCCGATAGGTTAGCGATGCAACCGCCTTATAACTGATTTTATTATGTATATCCGTTGAGGAACTATTTATATAATCATATTTTGATTCCAGGTAAACCAATAAATCAAGATCATCTCTCAAATGTCCAAATTGTTTGATCAGAAGTTGGTATGTTTGTAAGGTATGTCGGGTGTCAATGTAATTTTGTGGATTTGAATAATGATCTTTCGATTGACGGAACAGAAATTGTGAATAGCCGTATCCAAGCCTGTTCGTCCAGCCGAATTTCGAGCCGATCATTTGAAGTAAGTCGCTGCGTTTGGCGTCAGGAGTCGGCGACCATACCAGTCCGGCAATGCCTCTCTCCTGTTGTGTACTTAATGCCAACAGACGTAAAAAGGATCGTTGGGTGGTGGTTATTAACAGGCTTGAGGCGATAAATTGCTGATTAAATTCATTATTTTGTCTCTTGTCAGTTGAATTTGAAACAGGGTTTGTTGCCGGATAATTACCATCATCGTGCCGTTTTCCGATAATAATGTGACCCTTTAATCGTTGGTAATGGAAGTCGGCAGTACCAGCCAGAGAATAATGTTCAAAGGAACCGGCGCTAACCATAAAACCGGTTTTTGACAAATCGGGATGAATCTCAATACTTCCTTCAGAACTGCCGGATTCGGGATTATTGGTGTTTAACAGGGGCGAATAACTAATTTTATTCATAAGCGGCATTGGAAGTTGCGAAATGTCCAATAGACCATTTTGAGCATTTGTTATGTCAAATCCGCCAAATGTGATGTTTGTATGGGATGACGGTGCGCCGTCAAGGCTGAGAGTGCTGACACCGGCCGGTCCGCCATAAGATTTAATATAAATTCCCGGAATCGCTGAAAATACCTGTTGACGTTCAAGCAGTCCCATCTGCGGAGAGATTGTCATCTCTGCAAAGTGATCGGTTCGTTGCAAACCGGTTGATTTTTTGCCATTGACTTCAATTGATTTTAAAGTAACGGGATCCAAAGGAAGTTTAATAACAATCGCCGAGCTGTTTACGGGAATAACCGAGCTGGTTTTTTTATACCCGATCCGGGTAAGTTCAAGCGTATCACCCACCGCAAACTTTGTCGATAGGATAAATTCACCTTTCTCATCCGTGGTTAACCATGAATTAGTTGAAATATTATGGATTGTCACGAAGGAGATTGGATTATTCCGTGAGTCTGTAACTATTCCGGAAATAAGGGGTTTACTATACAGACTTCCCAATGCAAGCAGAAGAAATAGCCCCGGAATCAAGACTCTATCGGGATAAACCTGGAATTTATATTTTGGGGAAATATTTTTGGTCAATTTTCTAATCCTTTTATTGCCCGCGCAAAGAGATTAGAATGGAATAGACAGGTATCCTGACTTCCGGATCGTCCGCGATGCTACACCTTCCAATTCCGGTATCGGAATCGTGGTTTTTGTAGCAGCGTACCCGGTTACAGTAGCGGGGCTGTGCCCGATTTTCACGAGCTTCCCTGTATGTATTCCATATCTAAAATAACGGCTTAACTTATTCGATTTTTTCAGGTATTTCAAGCGAAATTTTTAGAGAAGTTATTTTTTTGCGATCAAATGAGTTCCGGCTTGCTGCCGGGAATTTT
>DPVY01000321.1 GCA_003527965.1 Fidelibacterota bacterium | reverse complement strand
GTTTTTGTAAATGAAACATTGGCAAAAATCCGAACCATCTGCGACCAATGTCAATTGGATTACATTCAACTCCACGGCAATGAACCGGATAATTATATCCATAATCTCGACGCCCCTGTTATAAAGGCTTTTCGCGTTCGAGATCAGTCCGATATCCGGCGGGTGAATCAATCTATTGCTCAAAGAGTGCTGTTGGATAGTTGGTCTGACAGTCAGTACGGCGGTACGGGTCGACGTTTTGATTGGCAATTATTAAAGAATATCGAGAAGCCGCTTGTTTTTCTGGCAGGTGGCATCACACCGGAGAATTTTCCGGAAGTAAAAAAACTCCATCCCTATGCGATTGATATTTCCTCCGGTATCGAAAAATATCCCGGCAAAAAAGACCGGACTAAACTTAAACAACTTTTTACAGGTGCATTATGAAAAATGGCTATTTTGGACGCTACGGAGGGCGGTTTGTGGGCGAAACCCTGATGCCTGCAATTCTTGAACTCGATTCAACTTTTAAAAAATTGAAGCATGACCGGGGATTCAATCAACATCTGAATAGCTTGTTGAGTAAGTATGTCGGTCGGCCGACTCCCGTTACTTTTTGTCCGAATCTAAGCACAAAATTCGGGTGCAAAATTTATCTCAAGCGGGAAGACCTGGCGCATACCGGCGCCCACAAAATCAATAATGCATTGGGACAAGCCTTGCTTGCAAAAACAATGGGAAAAACCCGCATCATTGCCGAAACGGGCGCCGGACAACATGGCGTCGCAACAGCCACGGCTTGCGCCAAGCTCGGACTCGAATGTCAAATTTTCATGGGTGTTGTGGATATGGAGCGCCAAAAACCAAACGTTTTTAGAATGAAATTGCTCGGCGCAGATGTCATCCCGGTCAGTTCCGGCACTCAGACATTGAAAGACGCCATCAACGAGGCGCTGCGTGACTGGTCCGCTTCTACGGCTACAACCCACTATTTAATTGGATCGGCTTTAGGTCCCCATCCCTATCCGGAAATAGTCGCCCATTTTCAAGCGGTGATCGGTCGTGAAGCACGATCTCAGATATTAAAAGAGACCAAACGATTGCCTAATGCGATCGTCGCCTGTGTCGGTGGAGGCAGCAATGCGATTGGAATCTTTCGCGCCTTTTTAAAAGATTCCGACGTCCGTTTAATTGGCGTTGAGGCCGGCGGGCTCGGGATCAAATCCGGTAAACACGCGGCGCGCTTTGCCGATCCTGAGTTGGGAAGACCGGGAATTTTACACGGAAGTCTGACTTATGTCCTCCAGGATCGGAATGGTCAAATTTACAACACGCACTCTATTTCCGCGGGACTGGATTACAGCGCCGTCGGTCCGGAGCATTCCTATTTACGGGAAATCGGTCGTGCAGAATACCATTACGTGACTGACAAAGAATGCCTGAAAGCCTTCCACCTGCTATCGGAAATGGAAGGCATTATCCCGGCCTTAGAGTCATCCCATGCGCTGGCTTATTCCTTCAAATTAGCCCGGAATTTTGAGAAAGACGACATCATACTGGTCAACCTTTCCGGACGGGGAGACAAAGATATATTCGAAGTTGCCCGGTATTCAGGAGATAAATTATGAACTATGCTGAACTTTTCCACAGTTTAAAAAGAAAAAATGAAACCGCCCTCATTACGTTTACCGTTATCGGTGATCCAAACTACCAGATGAGTCTAAAAATCGTAAAAAATGCCATCCAAGCCGGGGCAGACATCCTGGAACTTGGACTTCCCTTCTCTGATCCGACTGCTGACGGACCGACAATTCAGGCCGCCGATCAGCGAGCCCTTCAGGCGGGAATTACTATTGACAAATGTTTTGAGTTTCTCCGCGAAGTTCGCTCTGCCAGTATGATCCCGATCGGCCTGTTAATTTACGCTAATCTCGTCTATCGATACGGTATTGAAGAATTTTATGCCAAACTATCTGATATCGGCGTCAATTCCGTATTAGTTGCGGATGTTCCAATTGAAGAGGCTACCCCTTTTATTAAGGCTGCTAGAAACAGTGCCATTGACACCGTTTTCCTTGTCAGTCCACTCACAAGTAACGAGAGGTTGACACAAATACTCGCTCAAGCGCGCGGTTTTGTTTATTTGATTTCACGCCTCGGCGTTACAGGCACGAGAAATGACGTGCAGGATTTAACTATCGAACTAATTAAACGAATTAAACAAAAGACTCAATTACCCGTAGCAGTTGGTTTTGGTATTAGCAGCCCCAAACAGGTTGAAACCTTAGCCCGGACTGAAGTTGACGGCATAATTATCGGAAGTGCGATTGTAAAAATTATTGAGGAAAATATAGATCATCCGGAAAACATTAGCAGTGAAATTGGTTCTTTCATTGCCAGTCTAAAGAATGCCACCCGCGACGATAATAAAATTAGTTAGGTAAACTGTCTTTAGGGGTCGGATGAAATTCGAAAGGCTCATTCACTTCTCTTTTAGGCATCTTTATTTCACCGAATTTTGCTTCGAACTTGGCAATATTATCTTTAAGTGTATATAGTAGCGTTTTTGCATGCATGGGAGTCATTATTATCCGGCTCTGGACAACCGCCTTGGGAATGCCGGGCATAATCCGGGCAAAGTCAATCACAAATTCCGCTCCCGAATGAGAAATCACCGTAAAATTACTGTAATTACCTTCAGCTTTGGCTTCGGGTAATTCGATTTTTAATTGAACTGGTTTTTTAGGTTCCATTATTTATTACTCTTTTTTTTACGCTTCCTGGTTTTTTTGGCAGGCTTATCATCAT
>DPVY01000309.1 GCA_003527965.1 Fidelibacterota bacterium | reverse complement strand
AATTGCGTCCTTACTCCTGGGAGGATTGGGAAAAATTTGAAAAGTTTAAGGAGTTGTTCGACAATAAATCGGAATCGCAACTGCATAATCTGATTTCAATGTTCTATTCCCTTCTGGAAGATTGGGAAGTGAATGAGGGCAGTCTGCCGGAAGATTGTAAAGATAATGAGAAAAGTCTTTGCAAGCTTGCCAGATCAGCGGTGATCAATACTTTACGTCTTAAACAGATGTCAAAAGATAAAGTATCAGAAAATAAAGTAAAAAAAATCGCTTCGCTATTCGGAGCGGACAACCGGCAAAATATTCACCAAAGAGTAGAAATAAAGCATATTAAAACGTTTATTGATATCTATGATTTTTGGCATAATAATTTGAAGGAGGTATAATTATGAGTAATGCAGTAAAGAGCTATTTGCTTGTGGCGCAGTCCACAGATCCCATTTATATCGGCACGGGCGGTTACACGATTGGCAGAGTAGACAATACCATTGTGCGCGATCCCATCACCCGCATTCCCAAAATCCCCGGCACCAGTATGGCAGGCACCTGGCGTTATTATATGACGCTGGATCAGATGACGAACGGAAGCGGTGAGAATAAGCCGCGAATACAATGTGCCGGACAAGATGAATATTCACATGGTGAACTTGGCGGAGATAAAGGTCACTGCGGAAAGTGTATTGTCTGCAATTCATTTGGCTATTCCAAAACCAGTTCTTCAAAACAGGGTTTGGTCTCTTTCACCGATTTGAATATTCTCTTCTTTCCGGTTTATACCAGATTGGGAACGAGATGGATCACTTCCGAACAGGTTTTGAAAGGCGCGGGCTTGATTGATGAGAAAATAGAAGAATTAAAAAAAGAAATAGTTGCAGTTTCAGAAAATGAAAGCGGCGATAAGTACATCAATCTGGGCTGGATGAATCTGGAAACAAAAAAGCGTGAAATACATATTGATCTTGGAAAAGTCGAACACCTGACTGAAAGCGATATCATCATTGTACCTGAAAAACTTATAGCCCAGATCATTAATGCAAATCTAGAAGTGCGGACATCGGTCTCGATCGATCCCAATACCGGCGCTGCAAAAGAAGGAGCATTGTTCACTTCGGAAGCCATTCCCCGTGCAACCTATTTTTACGGGAATGTGCATATCTTTGATCGACCCGGTTCAGGTAGCATTCAAGATACAATTAAGGATGCCTTATGTAACAGCAAACAGTATTATGAGACCCTTGGCATCGGTGGTATGACAACCCGCGGGTTTGGCAGGATGAATGTGGAAATGTTCGATGATAAACTTTCTGAAAATGCCTGCAGGGAAGGTGGTGTGTAATGAGATTAGATGCGAAAATTAATGAAGCAAGTTATACATTAGCCGTAAAATTGAAAGGCAACAAAGATTTTGAAAAAGCGATCGGCGTTCTTGCCAATGACGGAGTTTATGCCTTTTATGTCTTTTGTAAATGCAAGAATATTTGGGATAAATTTTCAAATGTATTATTGGATATGAAAGATTTTCTCCCCGAAAAACCAGATATACTCGATCAGAAGTACATGCAGAATCTTTCCGCAAACCTTTCCGACCTTCTTTTCGTGAAAGAGATTTTGGAAAAGATGCTCACCTACACCCGCTATCATCTGAAAGCAATGGAGGGTTAAAATGGCAAAGCAATGGTATGAACTGACCTTTAACCCTTTACAGCCGCTGCATATCGGGCTGGGAAATTACGGCGTGGTGGCGCCCACCCGCATCTTCATTCCCGGTAAAACCATGTGGGGAGCATTGACTTACGTTTATGGTATTTCACATGACAAAGAAGCACAGGATTTAACTGACGAAGAGACGAGTTTATTTGCGGGAATCTCCAATTTTTATCCGGTGATTGATAACGAAATCCTCTTTCCTAATTATAGAGATAGAGAGTTCTGCCTTGGCGATAAAACGGAAAGAAAATTCCGCTATTTGTATACCGATACCTTTATTTCAACAGGGATAAGCGGGGCAGACCAGAGTGCCGCCGATAAATCATTACACGAGATTGAATATATTTTACCTGCTTCAAAAGAGAAAGCAAACAAGCCGCTTCAGTGGAAAGGAATTATTAATGTTGATAAGACAACTGTTGATGATTTTCTTCAAGCAGGTTTGCATGTCCACGTCGGTGGTGAGCGAAAATATGGGTTCGGTTTAATAGAGATGGAAAATCAAATACCCTTGGAAAAGCCTAAAATGTGGAATCTAAGTGATGATATGACCTCTTTTGAGTTTTCCGATAATAAGCCAATCGTTCATTTTGTCGAGGACAATAATAAAATCGTTCAGGGCATATCAGAGACATGGGTTGAAACTGAGAAGAATGATGAAAAAGCAATATCATTTCATCGACGAAAGAGAGTATATCAGCCGGGTTGTATGGCAACGATTTCTAATCTAAAATTATGGAAAGGATGTCTCCTATAAATAAACCATTCAACCAATAAACCAATGAACAAATTTCTAAATTTCGCAAACATCAACGGCACCCAAATCGAATATTACTTCTTCTGCAAAAGGCAGTTATGGCTCTTCTCCCACCAGCTTAACCGCGAGCAAGAGAGCGATATTGTTAAGATGGGCAAGGTAATCCACGAGGAGAGCTACGAGCGTGAGAGAAAGGAAATCCGCATCGGCGAACACCTGGTACTGGACTTTGCCGACGTGCAGGCTAAAGTTATCCACGAGGTCAAGAAATCCAATAAAATGGAAAAAGCCCATGAATGGCAGCTGAAATATTATCTCTATTGTCTGCGGGAATTTGGTATTGATGATTTTCAAGGGGAATTGAATTATCCCAAACTGCGCAAGACGGTAAACGTTGAATTGACGGAAGCGGATATTCAAAAACTGGAAGAGGTTATTATTGATATTGGACGGATCAATGCCGGACCGACGCCGGAAGCAGTAAAGAAAAAACCCTGCCTGAAGTGTGCGTATTATGAGTATTGTTTTTGTTGAAGTAGTTAAAATAGTTGAAGTAGTTAAAATAGTTAAAATGGTTAAAATGGTTAAAATGATTAAAATAGTTGAAATAGTTGAAATAGTTAAATTAGTTGAAGTAGATAAGTTGGTAGGTTAGGGGGGACAGATGAGGAAAGATATTAAATCTTTGGATGTATATACGGAATCTTTGGCCTTTTCAAATCATATTTGGCAGATATGTACTGAATGGGACTATTTTGCTCGCAAGACGTTCGGGGTTCAGCTCGTTCGCGCTGCCGATTCGATTTCCGCCAATATTGCCGAAGGATACGGACGATTTCACTATAAGGAGAACCTGAAATTCTGTTATTATGCACGGGGCTCGTTTGAGGAACTCAAAGACTGGATTCGAAAAGCCGAGA
>DPVY01000019.1:2571-2825 GCA_003527965.1 Fidelibacterota bacterium | reverse complement strand
CACAAATAGAGATTAAAAAGCCCAAGGATATTCCTTCCGATTCACTCGAGAATCCTTCCGATCCTGATGCAACTTACAGTGGTTATAAGGGACAGGGTTACCCCGCAGTTATCGCCAAATGGCAAGTGGTTTGTGACTTTATAGACATGCTCTATTTATTTTCGATAAAAATTGGAGCCAATATCCTGTCCTGCAATTTTCACTGTTCGGGCCAGATATTGGTTCTTTATTATAGAGAAAACATCCGTTTTTAT
>DPVY01000019.1:921-2401 GCA_003527965.1 Fidelibacterota bacterium | reverse complement strand
GAATTTATTCGGGTGATCAGATACCGTTATCCAACCGGATAACCGCTTCAGCGGTTTATAATAGGAATATAAAGAAAATATCCTGTCTACGGGACTACGTTCCGTGTCAATTAGCTCTTTACTGTAGAGAAAACATCCGTTTTTATAAAGGTAAATATTGCTTAACTTACCCCTGGTTTTTAACAATTTCAGTTTATAATGCCATTCGATACAAAAAAAGGTAGGTTATGGCACGCAATATTGTACACATCGTCGGCACGGGCACTGTCGGAGCGCCCTTAATCGGAATTCTGGCAAGCCGACGTAAAAAATTGGGGATAGAGGAAGTCACTTTTAAACCGGAAGAGACGGAAATCCGTAATGTGGCGCTGTTGAAAGGCTTAGTTGATCTTGGCGCAAAATTGTGTATATCCGAAGAGAATGCTGATGAATTTGCCAGTATCGGTTGTAAAATTGATTATACGGCGAGCGAAGCGATTGATCGGGCGGGCGTAATTATTGATTGTTCAGCGCCCGGTTTAGCAACTGAAAACAAAGCAAAAATATATTCACGGTACGCCGATTCGGACAAATTATTCATTGCTCAATCAAGAAATCCGGGATTTGGGAAGGATTACGCCTTCGGTATTAATGATGATGCTCTGCAGCACGATAAAGACAAATTTATCCGGATTGTCTCATGTAATGCGCATAATATCTCCGGTATTATCAAAACGATAGCCTTCGAAAACGGAGTCTCAAACCTCGAGTGGGGGCGTTTTGTTTGTATCCGGCGGGCAAGCGACATAAGTGAAGCCGAAAATTTCATTCCATCACCCAAAATTGGCACTCACCAAAACGAAACCTACGGCACTTATCAGGCAGTTGATGCGGTGTCATTGTTCCATTCAATCGGTTTTGACTTGGATCTTTTTTCTTCCGCGATGAAAGTCAATTCCCAATATCTGCACACCGTGTCTTTCGATATCAAATTAAAATCGGCGACAACCTTACAAAAAGTGATTAACCGGTTTCAGGCAAATCCACTAATTGCTTTAACTAATAAGCTCTTAGCGAGCCAGATTGCAGCCTTCGCCAGAGATTTAGGGTATCATGGAAGAATCCTCAATCAGGCGGTAATTGTCGTCCCCGGCTTAAACCTGCGTGAACAAAACGAGGTGACCGGATTCAGTTTTTCTCTGCAAGACGGGAATTCTCTGTTAAGTTCTATTGCCGCTGCAACCTGGCACTTTTTCCCACGAAGTTATAAAGAGAAGTTGATAGAGATGAACGACTTGATTTTCGGCGAAATTTAAAAAAGGAAATTCGGAATGATTATTGACTCTATTGTAACCGGTTCATTTGTAGAAAACACCTGGATTTTAGGTGATGACGTCAACAGGCATGCGGTTATTTTCGATCCTGGCGATAATGTTTCCAGCATTATTGGAAAGATAGACGAACTAAAACTGACGCCTGTTTTTATTCTTAATACCCATGC
>DPVY01000019.1:0-534 GCA_003527965.1 Fidelibacterota bacterium | reverse complement strand
GAAAAAGAGTTGGATATTTTTAACTCCGCTAAAAACATTGCTCAGTATCTGGGTATCCAAAATTTTCAGCTCCCGGAAGTTACAATGCTATTGAGCGACGGACAGGTATTGGAAGTGAATAGTATGCATCTGCAGGTTTTGCATACTCCCGGTCATACGCCGGGGAGTGTTTGTTATATAACAGATAAACATCTTTTTGCCGGTGATACATTATTCAGAGGATCGGTTGGCAGAATCGACCTCCCGGGCGGTTCCCTGAATCAGTTGAATGAAAGTCTCTTGCGCCTGAGCCAATTAGACCCGGATATTATAGTCTATCCCGGGCATGGGGAGACGACTTCCATCACAGAAGAGCTGAAATCCAACCCTTTTCTGAAAGATTTATTATAACGCACAAAAATATTCTTATGAACCAGACAGACCTGAATTTATATCAGCAATTCTATTCATTTATTCGGCAAAAGCAGTTGCTTGAGCAAGCCGATTATATCGTTTTGGGCGTTTCCGGTGGCGTGGATTCTATGGTATTGCTGC
>DPVY01000083.1 GCA_003527965.1 Fidelibacterota bacterium | reverse complement strand
TCTCTTTCCGCTAAAAATATTTCAGGTCCTATAATTCGATCTGGTTTTCTTTAGTTTTGTGGAAAAATAAAAACCGGAAGCTTTTACCGGTCTAAGTCGAAAATGACTTGAAATATTTTCTTAACGCTCCGAGAGAAAAATTTCTTAACGTCGATTTTTATAATGCCCTTTTTAATACCAACTTACTCGTTTTTCCAATTGTCTACCGTCAGTTTACGACACGTAGAGAACAAGGTTACTATCATTAGAGGCGCTTAGTTCATCCTTTTCTAATCAATTCTTATTTGAAATTCTGGTACACTGTTTACGACCATAATTGATACATTTTTGCGCGATCCTTGACAGCTTCACTGAAAATTGGTTTTGGTACCAATAATTATTTTTGTGCCATGGCGTCTTTGTGGTAAAACAAAAACAGCCGCCCAAACGGACGGCTGTAAAGAATTTAGCTCTGCCGGGATTTATAGATCCTGGCAGAACTAATATTTCCGGACTGATTTACAGCATCAGGAGCAGGAAGACCATCACAAACAGCGCAACGGTTTCCACAATACCGATGACCATAAAATAGTTAGCCGTACCTTTGCCGGTTTCTGCCAGAGCATCGGCTGACCGGGCGGCAACTTTGCCCTGAAAGAAGGCTGAGAAACCCATTGCCAAGCCACCGAATATACCGGCGGACAATAAAGTTAACGGGTCCTTGTCGCTGCCGCTGATAAAAAGCATCAGTAGAAAACCGTAAATCGTCTGGGTTAACGGCGCTCCTGAAAACGCCACCAGCATAAAGGGCGCCGGTTTGTTATTGGCAAAACATTTTTTCCAGCCACCAATTGCGGCTTGAGATGCGACGCCTGTTCCAAGAGCAGAGCCAACAGCTGCCAGTCCTAAGGCGGCGGCAGGTCCAATCATTCCAATATTCATTTTATTTCCCCTTCTGTTATATTTTCAATTTTTTCTTGAAAAGGTTTATATTCATATCCGGTCCATTCCATACCCAACTGACCGGAAAATTCAAGCATATTCAGCCTGATGCCATGCACTACGACCGACAACAGACCCATCACAATATTCAATCCGTGTCCGATCAACAAAATCAGGGCTGCCGCCGGGAAAGTATAGCCGTGAATCAACGGCGCGGCAATTTGGTTGAAACTCGAGGCAATCGCTACCGTTGCCATTCCCACGGCGAAGAGACGGATATAGGAAATAA
Organism: Fidelibacterota bacterium; assembly: GCA_003527965.1. Taxonomy (GTDB): domain Bacteria; phylum Fidelibacterota; class UBA2242; order UBA2242; family UBA2242; genus DPVY01. The sequence continues at coordinate 3,145 of DPVY01000083.1, read as the reverse complement.
TATTCGAAAACGAACTCACGGCGTCCAGAAAAGTCGTAAATGCGCCGCCAACCCCTTTCGCAATTCCTCTCAAAATACTGGTGCCCTTTTCCTGATTTACAAACAAAATAACAGCCGTCAAACCACCGATAATTAATGGAACAGCAAATACCGGCATAGCCATACCTAACACCAGATTCAGCACCAGGAAGAAAAGTCCGACTATGACGGCAAACCAACCCAAATGAGCAATACTTTTCAATTGTGGCAATTCATTAACAAAATTCATTATATTCGCTAAACCCAGCTGAACAACGGCGATAACAAAACAGATAAACATCACTTTCCGCTGAGGATCGATATTCATACCGGGAAATAGTTCGGGGAAAGTGGCGATTTGGGGAATTGTCAGCGCCTTGAAAAACGGCAGTCCGGCGATTTGAACCGCGCCAAACCAGTTACCCGTTATGGTTCCCCAGGCAATCGTACCCATACTCAGCACATAAAAAAGCTTTACCGCCAGGGCGAGCGGTTGACCTTTTTTTACTGATTTACGGTGAGCAAACATGCTGATCAAAAGAAATATGACGCCATACCCGGCATCACCGATAATCATCGCCACAAAAAGTGCAAAAAAGATCAGGAAATACATGCTGACATCATATTCCCGATAGCCCGGCACCGTGCCGAGAAAGTCAAAGACAGGTCTAATGAGACTAACTAACTTATTCAGTTTCAACAGCGTCGGCGGATTGTCGGTTTCGTCCGGTTCTTCGCTTAAATAGCCCCAGCCTTCATTTGCTGCAGCCTGTGTCAATCGCTCTACTTTATTTTCCGGACAATATCCCTGCAAATAGCATATTTCATCCGTAGCCCGCATACCCGATTTCACGGTGGCAAATTCAAGCCGTTTTTCCAGGTCTTGCTTATAGTCCTGGATTTGATCGGCGTATTGCGCCAGTTTAGTCATCCGTTTATCTATTTCTTTGCTGCGTTTGGTCAAACGATCAAGTTCGGCAATAACGGACGGATAATCTTCCCGGGGAATAAATTCTTCTTTTATTTCCAGGCGGGTATCTTCCGATTCCGAAATCAAGGCGAGCAGAACCCGGTTTTTATCTGCGCTGATAATTTCAACATGGAGATTCTCCGGCAAATCTTTCAATACGCTCTTATCGGTATTATAGAGACGGAGGAAAATCCCTTTTTTGTTCAGCTCCTCAATATCGGTCGGAGAGATTTTGCCCCAGCGTTCAAACCATGCCAGCAGGTTTTGCTTCTCGTCCACAATGTCGCTGATCTGCTGCGCTTCTGCCGACAGCGCCAGAATTTCATCGACTAATTTTTCTATATCATCTTTTTTATCTGTTCTATCCGCAACACCCCGGGCTTCATTCTCAATGATCAAAAGACTCTTCTCAAGGGTATTTAATTTGGCTTCCAGCTGAGACACATCTTCCGAGATCGGGGCTTTCAGATGTTGAATATGCAACAGACCTAATTTGCGCAGTTGCAGCAGCGCCGCCTCCCGGTGCCGGGTGCTGATAAACAGGGTTACTTTTTGCATTGGGACAATCATGCTGCCGCCAACTCCTTTTTCTTCTGTATTTTGCTTTTGGAAATTTTTCCCCTGACTACTTCCGCCGTCTGCATATCACCGAGATAAATCCGGATAATCCGGATATTTTCCCTGGATTCCGGTATTTTGACCTTTTCAAAAAGGTTAATGCGCTGGATAGTAATGCGAAGTTCTTCACGCAGCACTTTTATCTGCTTTTTAAGGGTTTCTATTTTGATTTTTTGTGAAATTTGCTCTTTGCAGGCTTCAATACCTTTGTCTACCCATAGCGGAATTTCAAAAAAATCATACTCTTCATCTTTAAATATAACTCTCTCAAATATCTCTATATCAATTCCCGCAATATTTCCACTGGTCGTGACGATTTTTTCGACGGAGGAAAGAGTCGATATGTCTATATCTTCTCCAAAAACATCGACCCACTGGAACAGCTCCCCTTCGAAGCGTTCCATCTCTTTATGAATTGTTTCAATCTGATGGGCAATGGTCCGAATCTCGTTGACCAGCTGAATCTTCTTCAACTCCAGGGTCGGCAGATAGCGGGTATAGCGCTTTAGCGCCTCTTTCTGGTTCTTTAATTCGTTTTTAGTGAAACGAATCTTTGCCATTATGCAGCTTCCTTCGGCCAGAATTTATTGATCAAATCGGTTTTCATACGGGTTTCTTCAGGGGTGAAACAGTCCGCTAAAATTTTCCAGCCTCGATCCAGGGCATCTTCCAGGGCAATATTCACCGTTAAGTCCATCATATTAGATTCAAATAATTTTCCGTATTTAAGCAATTTGCTGTCCCAATCGCTCATCCGGAAACCCATGGCGCGTTTTTCTTCAGTCTCAATATACTGAGCATACAACTGGATCAGACCATCCATAATCGCCCGGTGATCTTCACGGGTTTTATCGTTAACCTGCTGTTTCAATCGGCTTAAAGATCCGAAGGGCTCTATTCTGCCATTACGTAGATAGAACTGACCTTCAGTGATATATCCCGTGTTATCAGGTACCGGGTGCGTCACGTCGTCGCCAGGCATGGTGGTCACTGCCAGCACGGTCACGGAACCGGCGTCTTCAAAATCCACGGCTTTTTCATAGCGGGCAGCCAGTTGTGAGTAAAGGTCGCCCGGATAACCGCGGTTGGACGGAACCTGTTCCATGGTAATCGCAATTTCCTTCAGCGCATCGGCAAAGTTGGTCATATCGGTTAATAATACAAGTACATTCTTACCTTTGAGCGCAAATTTTTCCGCCACCGCCAAGCAGAGATCGGGCACCATAAGACCTTCCACGATCGGGTCCGAGGCGGTATGCACGAAGAAAATCGACCGACTCAGCGCACCGCCCTCTTCCAGAGTATTCTTGAAGTACATATACTGATCGTATTTTAAACCGATTCCGCCCAAAACGATCATATCAACTTCCGCCTGCAGGGCAATCCGCGCCAGCAACTCGTTGTAGGGTTCACCGGAAACGGAAAAGATCGGCAATTTTTGGGAAACCACGAGAGAGTTGAAAAGATCAATCATCGGGATATTGGTACGGATCATGTTTTTCGGAATAATACGTTTTGCGGGATTAACCGACGGTCCGG